>JAIPGA010000057.1 GCA_021736445.1 Synergistales bacterium
ACTACTCCGGGGATAGCGGCGGCACCGCCGACCGGCGGGCCGCCGGAGTGTTACGCTGCCGGGTTCCGCCGTGCTGCGTCCTATCTCTGCTGGTGGCTTCCGCCGTGCCTGCGCCCCGGGCCCCGTCTTCGCCGAAGGCGTTCGCTCGTCGGGCTGCTCCGGGCGGTCGGCTCAGAAGCACATCCTTGTGCTTTCTCGCCTCTCGGCGACATCACGTCGCCTCGACCGCCCTCCGCGACGCCCTCCTCGCTCACCGGCTCAGGGTGGCCCTCCGGCGCAGGCCCGGCGTCGCGTGCACTGGCGGCGTCCCTACACATCCGCCAGGGACTGCCCCCGCTTCGGCTCCGCCACCAGCGGGACGGCCAGGTCGGCGGCGGCCTCCATGATCCGGCAGAGGTCCCGTTCCACCTGGTCGGCCAGGTCCGGGGCCACCTCCAGCACCAGCGAGTCGTGCACCTGGAGCACCATGTCCACGCCCTCCCGGCCGCGGCAGAGCCGGTGGAAGACCTCCACCATGGCCAGTCTGGTGATGTCCGCCGCCGATCCCTGGATGGGCGTGTTGATGGCCACCCGCTTGATCGCCCCCGCACCGCGGCCCTCCACGGTAGAGACCTCCCGCAGGGGACGCCGCCTTCCGAAAAGCGTCACCGTGTGGCCCCGCTTCCGGGACTCCTCGGCGCTCTCGTCCATATAGGCCCGCACCGACGGGAAGGCCGCGAAGTAACGGTCCACGATATCCTGGGCGGCGCTCTGGGGCACATCGAGCCGTCCGGCCAGGCCGAAGGCGGTCATGCCGTAGAGCAGACCGAAATTGACCACCTTGGCCATCCGCCGCTCCTCCGGCGTGACCTCCCGGGAGGCCTTGGAGAAGACCGAGGCCGCCGTCTCGCGGTGGATGTCCCGCCCGGCGGCGAAGGCCTCGATGAGGCGCTCGTCGCGACAGAGGTGGGCCAGGATGCGCAGCTCGATCTGCGAGTAGTCGGCGGCCACGAAGAGGCGGTCCCTGTCGCGGGGCACCAGCCCCTTGCGGAAACGCCGGGCCCACTCCCCGAAGAGCGGCAGGTTCTGGACGTTGGGGCCTGTGCTGGAGAGCCGCCCCGTGCCGGTGACGGTGTGCTCGAAGGTGGAGTGGATGGCGCCGGTCTCGGGGTTGCGGGCCTTCATGAAGGGATGGACGAAGGACGACAGCAGCTTGGCCAGCTCCCGGTGCTCCAGCATCATCTTGGGCACCTCGCCTCCGGGGAGGGCGGCGAGCTTCTCCAGCACGGTGACATCGGTGGAGTACCCGGTCTTGGTCTTCTTCTGGGGCGGCAGGCCGAGCACATCGAAGAGCAGCTCCCGGACCTGCTTGGGCGACTGGAGGTTGATCCGCTCGCCGGCGACCTCGGCGATCTCGTCCTCGATCTCCCCGATACGCTGACGGAGCCCCTCCTCAAGGTCAGTAAAGATCTGCTCCTCCACCCCCAGTCCGCGCTCCTCCATAGCGGCGAGCACCGGACAGAGCGGCAGATCGACGTCCTCCATCAGGCGATCCAGCCCCGCCTCCTCCAGCTGGGGCTGCAGGTCGCCGTGGAGCCGCCAGATCCGGTCGGGGTAGAGCTCCCCCTCCCCGGCGGAATCGAGCAGCGCCGGGAAGGTGGCGGCGGCGCTGTCGGGGTGCAGCAGATAGTGGGCCACCCGGGCGTCCCACACACGGTCCGCCGACAGCGGCGCGTCGGGGAAGGCGTGGCACCAGGCCTTGTACCTGGGGAGCAGCAGCGTTCCGTCCTCCAGCCAGGCCGTGAAGGCCTCCCGATCCGCTCCGGCCAGCGGCCCCCGCCGATAGCGACCGTCCTCGGCGCCCAGGAGGTATTCCAGGCCCTCCCCGTCGGTTCGGGGGGAACGGGAGGGATCCCAGGTCAGGGCGAGGCGCGGCGCCTCCAGCAGCTCCTGCAGGGAGGCCTCGCGGCGTTCCGGGCCGTCGGCCGCCCCGGCGCTCCTCTCGATGGCGATGACATCGCCCCGGAAGAGACGGTCCTGCAGTTTGCCCAGACCCAGCTGGCGGCAGAGCGAGGAGAGACTGTCGGCTGCGGCGGCCCTGGGGGTCATGTCGGCGAGCTCCAGGGGCTCGTCCTCGCGCAGGGTGACGAGCTCGCGGCTCTCGAAGGCCTGGTCCTTCCCCGCCTCCAGCTTCTTCCGCTGCGCCGGGGTGCACTCGTCAAGGTGGTCGTAGATCTCTTCCAGGCGGGGGTGCCGCCCGAGGAGCTTCCGGGCGGTCTTGTCGCCGATCCCCTTGATGCCCGGCACATTGTCCACGCTGTCGCCCACCATGGCCAGGTAGTCCCGCATGCTCTCCGGGGCGAAGCCGTACTCCTCCCGGAAGGAGGCCCGGTCGAAGAGGGTGAAGGTGGAGACGCCCTTTTTGGGCCGGAGCACCTGGATCCCGTCGCCCAGGATCTGCAGCAGGTCCTTGTCGGCGGTCAGCACGACCATGCGGTTCTCGCCACCGGCGAAACGGTGGGCCGTGGCGGCGATGACGTCGTCGGCCTCCACGCCCTGCCGGATCCAGACGGGGAAACCCATGGCCTCCACCAGCTCCTCGATCAGGGGGATCTGGACGGTGAGCTCCTCGGGGGTAGGGGCACGCCCCTCCTTGTAGGCCGCGTACTGCTCGCTCCGGAAGGTGGGGCCTTTGGCGTCGAAGATCACGGCGGTGTAGTCGGGACGCCACTCCTCCAGCACCTTGAGAAACATATTGGAAAACCCCAACACGGCGTTTGTGGGGGTGCCGTCGGGGGCGTTGAGCTCCGGGAGGGCGTAGAAGGCCCGGTAGGCCAGTCCGTGCCCGTCGACCAGGAGGATCAATGGATCGGCCATTCTCTGTTCACATCCTTTCCTGTGCCTGTCTTTACGATATAATGCCCTTCGACGAAGGCACATTCCGCCTCCCGGGTCTCCCGGGACGGGCGTATCCTACGGAGGTATGACCATGACGACACCGGTACGCGTACGATTTGCCCCCAGCCCCACCGGGGCGCTCCATATCGGGGGCGCCCATACGGCGCTTTTCAACTGGCTCTGGGCGCGCCACAGCGGCGGCTCCTTTGTTCTGCGCGTGGAGGACACCGACCGCGAACGCTCCACCACCGAATACGAGAAGACCATCATCGAGGGGATGCGGTGGCTCGGCCTGGACTGGGACGAAGGCCCCTACACCGGCGGCGACCACGGCCCCTACCGCCAGTCGGAGCGGCAGGAGATCTACCACCGCTACGCCGAACAGCTCGTGGCTGAGGGCAAGGCCTACCGCGAGGGTCCGGCCGTCATCTACAGGGTGCCCAGGGGCGAGCGGATCACCGTGGAGGACAAGGTCTACGGCGACATCGATTTCGAGAGCGACACGCTGAAAGACATCGTGCTGATCAAAAGCGACGGCTCCCCTACCTACAACTACGCCGTGGTCGTGGACGACTATACCATGAATATCACCTACGTGATCCGCGGCGAGGACCACGTGCTCAACACGCCGAAGCAGATCCTCCTCTACCGGGCCCTGGACTGGCGGCTGCCGGTCTTCGCCCATCTGCCGATGATCCTGGGTCCGGACAAGAAGAAGCTCTCCAAACGGCACGGGGCCACCAGCGTCTACGAATACCGGGACATGGGCTACCTGCCCGACGCGATCTTCAACTTCCTTGCGCTGTTGGGCTGGTCGCCCGGCGGGGAACGGGAGATCTTCACCCGGGACGAGATCGCCGAGCGCTTCGAGCTCTCCCGCATCGCCAAGCGTCCGGCGGTCTTCGACACCAAGAAGCTGGACGCCATCAACCAGGAACACCTGAAGGGACTCCCCAGGTTTGAGCGCCTGGAGATGGTGAAACCCTTCTGGGAGAAAATGGGGCTTCCACTGGAGGGAAAGAATGAGGAGCACCTGGCCGACGGCCTGGAGCTCATGGAGGGCCGGGGCCGCACGCTCCCCGAGCTGGCGGCCTACAGCGACTACTTCCTCGATTTCGGCGTGGTGACCGAGCGGTACAGCGGCGAGGATATCGACGAGGAACAGCGGGAGGAGATCCGCCCCTTCTTTGCGGAGCTACTGCAGCTGGAGGAATGGTCCGCCCAGGCCATGGAGGACTTCGCCCGCACCTGGGCCAGGGAACATGGCGTGAAGCTCAAGCGGATCGCCATGCCCATGCGCTGGGCCCTCACGGGCCGCAAGGTGAGCCCGGGGATCTTCAACCTGGCCGAGCACTTCGGGCGCGAGGAGACCCGGCGGCGTCTGGCCCACTACGACCTGGTCTGACCGCCGGGGAGGTCTTTCCCGTTACCCAGACATCCGCACTCACTTTTCATACCGAGGAAGGTAACGCTTCATGAGTTCCCCTGGGGTATCCGGCGCGCCGCAGAGGGCGTACCAGGCCAGGGCGTGGACGAACTCCAGGGGGTAGTCCCGCTGGCCGAAGACGGGGAAGCCTTTCTCCGCCAGGGTGGCGATCCCCACATCGCTGTAGGCCGCCGGGTTTTTCACGTCCCCCTCGGCCTGGCTGCAGGCCAGGATGATGGGCCTGTCGCCGCCCTGGAAGGCCTCGCCGACAGCCCGGAGGATGTGCTGCGGGGCGTTGCCGGAACCGAAGCCGATGAGCCCCAGGATCTCCTCCTCCCCGGTGGGCTCCAGTGGATTGCCGGGGGTGCAGAAGTGCCAGCGCAGCCGCCTTCCCCTGCGCGCCGCCTCCGGCGCGTCCTGCGCCACGATCCGCGCGGTGGCCGCCGGGGCCTCCCATTGCAGACGCTCCAGCGCCCGGGGCTCCTGCTGCCTGGCCCACTCGGGGCTGAAGTAGAGGGGGATTCCGCCCACGGGGACAAAGGCGTCGGGGTGGATGGCCCGGGCTTTGTGCACCTTCCTGCCGGAGTAGAGCTTCCAGTTGAAGTAGACCCAGACGCCGGGGAAGGAGGAGCAGAGCACCTGGGCGGCCCCCCGGAGGTTCACCTGCACGTCCTCGGGGGTGTAGTCCAGGGTGAGCTGGCTGCCGGTGAGCACCACCGGGATGGGGATCCCCTCCAGCGCAACGGAGAGCCAGGCGGCCGTGTAGGCCATGGTGTCCGTGCCGTGGAGGATGAGCACCCCCTGGAGATCCCCCTTCTCCATGGCTCGGAGGATCACCTCGGTGAGGCGGATCCACTCTTCCGGTCCCAGATCCGAGCTGTCCCGTCCCGGCGGCGGCCAGGGCTCGCAGACATCCACCTGCAGATGCCGGTCGCCGTAGAAGGCGCGGAGCATCCCCTCCAGCTCCCCGGCGGTTTTGCTGTCGGGGCCCGCCCCGCTGCCGTGCAGTGCGCTGCCGATGGTACCGCCGGTGAGGATCGCCAGTACGCGATTCATCGCTTCTCCCCTCTCTCCCATACAGGTGTGGGGAGGCTGAAATCAGCCTCCCCAGCATGTACCGCTCTATTGTCTGCCTGTCGGCCGCCCTACTCCTCCGGGGAGATGGCGTTCACCGGACAGGCGTCGGCGCAGGCGCCACAGCCCACGCACTTCTCGCGATCGATCTCGTGGGGCTCCTTGACGTTGCCGGAGATGGCCTGCACGGGGCAGACCCGGGCGCACTTGGTGCAGCCGATGCACTTCTCCTTGTCGATGACGTACTTGGTGCCGCCGCCGGCCGCGCCGCCGCCTTCCTCGGCGGCCTCCGCTCCGCCCCTGGGGCCGGAGTCGCGGACCACCTCTTCCTGCCGGACGTAGGCCGAGTTCAGCCCCTGGTCGGTCATCCAGATACAGGAGACGGGGCAGACCTCGGTGCACTGGGCGCAGAAGCAGCACCGGTCCATGTGGAACTCCACCTTCTTGTCCTCTTTGAGGAAGTCGATGGCGTTGGCCGGACAGACCTTGATGCAGAGCCGGCAGCCGATACAGGTGTTCCGGTCGTAGCCGATCCGGCCGCGGAAGCCCTCCTTGACGGGGACCGGCCCGTTGAGTTCGATCTTGCCTTCACCTGCGGCCTTCAGGGCTCCACTGACGGAGTCCGGCATGTGGGCCACCGGGAAGGGGTTGGTCGACGGCTTGCGCGTGACCTGCCGCAGCAGCTGGATCATCATGCGGTTCAGCACAGAGACCCCTCCTTACATCGCGATGTCCAGGGAGATGAGAACCATCCCGGCGAGCGCGAAGCCCGCAACCTGGACCCAGTAGAATCTCGAGGCCTGCCACGGCTTGAAACGGCCGAAGGCGGTCCGGAGCAGGGTGACGCCGACGATCTGGACAGCGAGCACCTTGGCCCAGAACCAGACAAAGTCGACCACGAAGAGGAAGAAGCCCGAGAAGCCGATCCCCTTCCCCAGCGAGAAGGGGAAGAAGAGCGCCACCACCACGGCGCACATCACCAGCGTGCGGGCGGCGAAGGTGAGCTTCAGCAGGGCCAGGTTCCGCCCCGAGTACTCGGCGATCAGTCCCTCGAGGATCTCCGTTTTGGCTTCGGCGATGTCCATGGGGACCTTGGCCACCTCGGCGGGCACCACGGCCAGCATGGTGCCCAGCAGCGCCAGCACGCCGAAGACGCCGGCCGGCCCGAGGACGTTCCAGACGGGCATGGCCACGAAGGTCTCCAGGCTGAAGGGCTGTCCCGGCGCGCCCACGTGGTACATGGCCCAGGCCAGGGTGCAGACCACGACGGCCAGCGGGAGCTCGTAGCTCATCATGAGCACCATCTCGCGCTGGGAACCCACGTTGGCGTAGGTGGAGCCGCTGGCGAAGCCGCCGACCACCATGGCCACCGCGGAGAGCGCGAAGAGGTAGAGGATGAGGATCAGGTCCCCTTCGCCGCCGAGGATGGGCGGCAGGCTCCCGATGGGCACGTAGAGGATCACCATCAGAGCCGTCACCAGGGCGACCAGCGGCGCTCCGTTGAAGAGCCATGCCACGGCGCGGCGGGGGACGATGTTCTCCTTGCCCAGCAGCTTCAGCACGTCGTAGATGGGCTGGAGGGCCGGGGGACCGATGCGGTTCTGCATGCGGGCATGCACGATCCGGTCCACCCCTTCCCCGAGAAGGGCCAGGAGCATGGTCAACAGGAGCAGGGCTGTCCCGGCGATGATCTTTACGATAAAGAGTGTCATGCCCGCATCAGCCTCCTTGTCTTTTCCCTGCAGAGTTCGGTCATCTGCTGCTTGTCCATCACCTGCTCGGCGCCCTTCCCCTGATCGGTAACCAGCACACGCTCCATGCAGGAGATACAGGGGTCCACGCTGTTGATGATCAGCGGGGCGTCGGCGAGCTCCTGCTCGCGGAACATCAGCGGCCAGGAGACGGCGTTGGAGTAGGTCGGCGCCCGGACCTTCCACCAGGTGATGTTCTCCTCACCCCTGGTGAGCTTCACCACGTGGGTGTCGTCGCCGCGGGGCGCCTCGATGGCGGAAAAGCCCTCGCCCTCGGTCTGCTTGAGGTGGTTGATCACCTTGGGCACCTTGGTCTCCCAGGCGAGGTCGCCCTCGGGCAGGCCGTCCATGAGCTTCTCGATGATCTCCAGCGACTGGTAGACCTCCATCACACGGACCAGGAAGCGGTCGTAGACGTCGCCGTGCACCTCGCCGAGGTAGTCCTGCGGGACCACCGGGGTGACGTCGAGATCACCGTAGGCCTCGTAGGGTGCGGACCAGCGGAGGTCCACCCGGTGGCCGCTGCCCCTGGCGGTGGGGCCAAGTGCGCAGAACTGCACCGACTCCTCGGCGGTCAGCGGGCCCACGTCGCGCATACGGGCCTTGGCGATGGGGTCTTCGAAGACCACGTCGCCGAACTGGTGGAACTTGCTCTGGTAGGTGTGCAGCAGATCCCGGATCTCCGCAGCCACGGCGGGGGTGATGTCGCGCCGGACCCCGCCGACGGTGCCCACGCCGTAGTTGACGCGGTTGCCCGTCATGGCCTCGAGCACGTCCATGACCTTCTCCCGGAGGATCATCCCCAGGTGGAAGGCGGAATCGTAGCCGAAGGTGTAGCAGGCCACGCCGGCCCAGAGGATATGGGAGTGCAGCCGCTCCAGCTCCAGCAGGATGGCCCGGATCGCCTGCGCTCGGGGCGGCACCGGGATGTCGGCGGCGTCCTCGACGGCACGGACGAAGGCCGTGATGTGCGAAAAGGAGCAGATGCCGCAGATACGCTCCGCCAGGTAGATCACCTGGATGGGGTTCCGGTCGCGGGCCATGAACTCGATGCCGCGGTGGATCGCCCCGGGACGGATCGTCGCGTTCACCACCCGCTCCCCGTCGAGGTCAAGCCATGCGGTGATGGGCTCTTTGAGACCCACATGGACAGGCCCGATGGGGAGCTTGTAGCTTTTTGTCTTCTTGGTTCCTACAGCCATTCCAACACCCCCCTAGGAGAGTTCCCGGACCACATCGTCGCCGGGTCCCGTCTCGTCGCGCCGCCAGGGCTTGATCGACTCGTCCCAGTCTTCGGGAAGGAAGACCAGGGCCTTGTTGGGCAGTCCCTCGAAATCGATACCGAAGAACTCCCGCATCTCCCGTTCGCTGTACTCCACGCCGGGGATGCGGCTCCAGAGCGACGGCATGGTGAGGTCCTCCTTGTCCAGGTGGACCTTCACGTGCACGCCCAGCCTGGTGCCCCGTCCGGCGCTCCGGAAGAGGGCCAGGTGGTACTGCACCATCAGCGTGTCGCCGTCGTCATTCCCGGACATGACATGGAAGTGGACGGCGTCGATCTCCCCGAGCCGGTCCACCAGCTCCAGAAAACGGGCCCGCGGGACGGTGAGACGCAGGTCGTGGTACTGGACCGTCCCCTCTCTGCCGTCCTCTTTTTCTCTCAGCTCCGAAGAGAGCAGATCCTCGCCCAGCAGCTCCTCCACACAGGAGAGGATCTCCCTGGGATCCCTGCTCTCCTTGACGTATTCAACCCGGCAGGTCATTGCCGAACCTCCTCTGCTTGCGGCTGGCCGACAAGCTGTGCGCGTTTCTCCTCCAGGGCGACCACCGCCTTGGTGACGCCCTCGATGATCGCCTCGGGACGGGGCGGGCAGCCGTTGACATAGACATCCACGGGGATGATCCTGTCCACGGGACCGTCCAGATTGTAGGACTTGTAGAAGACATCCCCCGAGGCGCCGCAGTTGCCCACCACGATGACCGCCTTGGGATCGGGCATCTGCTCGTAGATCCGCTTGAGCCGCTTGGTCATGTACTTGACCACCGGCCCCGTGACAAGGAGCACGTCGGCGTGCCGCGGCGTCCCCACCAGCTTCATCCCGAAGCGCTCGATGTCGTAGCGTGGCGTGATGGTTGCAACGATTTCGATATCGCAACCGTTACAGGAACCACTGTTGCAGTGGAAGACCCATAGCGATTTCGGTAGTATCTGCAAATGATTCTCAGGCCTCATGTCATGCCTCCTATAGCACAATAAGGGCCATCAGAACGGCCGCCGTGAGGAACATATACCCCACGTAGTCCGTGGCGAGCCCGGTGTGCAGGTCCAGAAGCTTGGTGTAGAACCCCTTGAGCGCCTCTGTGAATCCCCAGTAGGCGGAACTGGCCGGCACGGCGAAGTCGTCGCCGTCCTCGGGGACCTCGTTCCCGCCGTAGAAGATCTCGTCCTGTTCGGTGCCCTTCTTGTAGTCACCGCGCCCCTGGCCGCGGAAGAAGAGCGCCAGTGCGTTGAGGATGATGAAAAAGGCGATCCAGCTGTAGACGTCCCAGAAGCCGAATCCCGAATAGATCGTGGGCCACATCTAGAATCCACCTCCCATGACGGCCTTGATGTAGCCGGCCTTGTCGACAAGGGCCTCCGCCGCGGGGTTGATCATGTTGGCGAGAGACCAGGTGGGGAAGAGCGTCAGCCCAAGCACCACAACGGCGAGCACGGCCATCCCGGCGACCATTGTCGGCGGCACCTCGCGGACCTGCCGGAAGCGCTCCCTGGCCGGGCCGAGGAAGGCTGTCTGGAAGACCTTGACGAAGGACGCCAGCGTCAGCACGGAGGTCACCATGGCGACCACCGGGAGGATGGGGTGCACCGCGAAGGTGGACTCGTAGATCAGAAGCTTCGAGACGAAGCCGTTGAACGGCGGCAGCCCGGCGATGGCCGCGGCGGCGATGACAAACATGATGGTCGTCCGCGGCATGGACCGCGCCAGTCCACCCATCTCGTTGAGGTTCCGGGTGCCCGTCCGGTAGTAGAGAGCGCCGGCGGTGAGGAAGAGCAGGCCCTTGTACATGCTGTAGTTGAAGAGGTGGTAGATGCCGCCCTGCATGGCCGTCATCCCGTACTCGCCGAGGGCCCGCGGGTCGGCGATGGCCAGCAGCCCCACGCCGAGACCCAGGAACATGTAGCCGATCTGGGAGACCGAATGGTAGGCCATGAGGCGCTTGATGTCCTTCTGGATCACCGCCATGGTGACACCCACGAACATGGAGAGCATCCCCAGTATGATGATCGTCCAGGCCACCACACCGCTCCCCATGGTGGCGCCGTAGAGGGAGAAGCAGACCCGGAAGAGCCCGTAGAGCGAGGCCTGGCTCACCGCCACCAGGAGGCAGGTGACGCCGGCGGGCGCCTCGCCGTAGGCGTCGGGCGTCCACATGTGCATGGGCACGGCGCCGCTTTTCATGGCCAGGGCGATGACGACGAAGCTCAGGGCCACCTTCTCGGCCAGCCCCATGTGCAGGTTCTGGGCCACGGCGGCGAAGTTGATCACGTCGTAGCGGCCGTAGAGGATTCCCACGGCGATCAGCACCATCATGGCGCCCACGATGGAGACCAGCATGTACTTGAAGCCCGCTTCCACGGCCTCCGGCTTGTCCCGCCAGAAGGCGACCAGGCCGATGGACGCGATGGAGGCGATCTCGAGGAAGACGAAGAAGTTGAAGAGATCGCCGGTGAGCTCCATGCCGAGCATCCCGACGGTGAGCAGGAAGAAGAGGGTCACGAATTTGTCGAGCCCGGAGAAGCGTTCCATAAAGCGCAGGGAGAAGATGGCCCCTGCGAACATGGCGATACCGCCGATGAGTGCCATCAATGCGCTGAAGGCGTCCACCTGGAGGATGATCCGTATGGGCAGGCTCATCCCGGAGGGCAGCGCCAGGCTCCAGCTCTCGCCGCCGAGCACGTAGATGGCGATCCCCTGGGCGCTCACATACTGCCAGAGAAGCAGTGTGGAGATCGCCGTGAGTGCGCTGAAAAGCAGGAACCACACGTTGCGGACCAGGCGGCCGAAGATACCGGCGACCGGCGCACCGAAGGCGCCCAGCAGCGGAATAGCAAGTGTCAGCGCCGGAAGATGTTCGCTCCAGTTCATCCGCGCAACCTCCTTATTTCCCTGACATCCAGTGTCCCGTAGTGGCGGTAGAGTGCGATGATCAATGACAGGAAGAGCGCCGATGTGGCGAGCCCGATGACAATCGCCGTGAGTGTCAGGGCCTGCGGCGTGGGAAGGACCATGTTCGTTGTATCGCCCGCCAGGGTGTATACGGGAATGCTGCCACCCATCCTGTAGCCTACGACGATCAGCAGAAGGTTGGTGGCGGCTTCGATGATGACGACTCCGACTGCAATCTTGATGAGGTTACGCTCGAAGATGACGGCATAGAGCCCCAGAAGAAAGAGGAAACCCACGATGACAAAGGGGAAATTACCGATCATGACCGGCTTCCTCCTTTCCTTCCTCCAACGGCATGCGGATGCTGGAGAACATATAGATGATGATCAGCGACAGCGCGCCGACGACCTCGAGCCCCACGGCGATGTTCATCAGCGCGATGGTCCCGGAGCTGTTGAGCACGCCGGGGTTGGCCCCGATGGGAACGGGCGAGCCGAAAAGCCCCCCCTGGTTGGCCAGGAAGTTGTAGAGGAAGGGACCGATCCCGAAGGCCGCCAGCCCGGCACCGAGGAAGATGAGGAGACCGGAGGTCTCCATACCGCTGTTCATGCCCTTCCGGGCCCAGCCGAGGAACTTGTCTCCGCCGAAGGCCACCAGCAGAAAGGCCATGAAGGTGGCGACGATGGCGCCGCCCTGGAATCCGCCGCCCGGGGTGATGTGTCCGTGGATGATGATATAGGTTCCAAAGACCACCATGAACCAGGCAAAGATGTTGCAGACGGTGCGAACAATCAGAGAAAGCGGCTGCATCAGTGGCCACCTCCCTTGCGGAAGAGCGCCGAAACGGAGCTGACTGCGGTGAAGAGCACCGCCGCCTCGCCCAGGGTATCAAAGGCACGATAATCGAAGACCACCGCCGTCACGATATTGTTGACGGCCCGTTCCTCCTGGGCATTGTCCAGGAAGTAGTCGTCCATTTCGGTCACGATCGGCTCTCCGAAGGGGTGGATATCGAGCAGCCCGCCCCAGAGAACCCCTGCAACAACAAACACCGCCACGAGAAAGAGCACCCTCGTTTTCATCGGCTGTTCCTCCTGTTCCGCGGATCTTCCTTGTGGCAGGCCCGCAGTGCGATGACAAAGATCGCCGTCGTCAGTCCGGCGCCGATGCCCGCCTCGGCGATGGCCACGTCGGGAGCCTGCAGGATGTAGAACTCCACCGAGAGGAGCAGGCTCAGGACAGCCAGGGAGATCACCGCAGAGACGAGGTTCTTGAACCATACGGCGTAGAATCCCGCCACAGCCATGAGCAGCAGGACCGCCAGGTGTACGAGTTCAGGTACGTTCACTGCTGGACACCACCTTCCCTGCTCTTTTCATCGAGCCTGTCCACAACGGTCATCTGCGGTTTCACGCCGCTCCGGTAGGCCGCCCGCGCGATGGCGTGCGCTCCGGTGGAGTTGGTGACCAGAAGCGCCACCACCGCCACCAGGATATGTACCGCCAGCACCGGGAAACGTCCCTCGCCGGTGCTCATCCACTTGATCAGGGCGTAGACGATCACCGAAGCCGAGGTGAAGAGTGTCCCGAAGGTGGTGCACTTCGTCGTCCCGTGCAGCCTCGTGTAGACATCGGGAAACCGGTACAGCGCTATGGAGGCGAGCAGATTGAAGGCCAATCCGACGATCAGGACGATCCCTACGAGTACGACCATCCCTACATCCCCCCTTCAACGTACCGGGCAAGGAACAGCGTGCCCACAAAGGCAAGCGCCGCATAGACAATCGCCACATCCACCATGACCACCGACTCGTAGACTGCGGCGAGCAGAATCATGATGCCCACCGCCAGCGTGTTGATGGCGTCCAGCGCCACGATCCTGTCGGGGACGGTGGGACCGGCAATGAGCCTGCCGATCATAATCAGTGCAACCAGCCCGAGAAATCCGGCTCCCAGGCCTAACAGTGCAATGGTCATTCTGTAATCCTCCTCGCCCAGGTTCCAAAGGATTCACATACCTCTTCTTCGGCGGGGTTCGGGTCCGTCACGTAGATCCAGTGGATGTACAGCGACTTGTCCCCTTCGTCCACGTCGACGGTCAGCGTTCCCGGCGTCAGCGTGATGGAATTGGCGAGCAACGTTGTGCCGCCGTCGCTCTTGGTGCCCGGGGAGAGCTTGATGATACCCGGCCGTATTTCCCCTGTGATCACCCGCTTCGCCACGTCGATGTTCGCCCGCGCCATGCCTGCCAGAAAGGGCCCGAAGGCGTAGTAGAGGAAGTACCCCCACCGGACGGGACTCAGCATCGTGCCTTTGCCGGTATCGGTGATCCAGGTCCGGCTGGCCAGATAGAGGACCGCGCCCAACAGTATGGCGATGAACAGCTCCGCCAGATTCAGCCCGTTTCCGCTCCAGGCCAGTATCAGGTAGGTCACTACGGAAAGAAGAAAAATGCCCACGACTACTCACCTCCCTCAATAGGTATCTTGCATACGGATACAGTGGAACACCATGCCGCACTCTATAGATCCAACCGGAACCTCTCCGCACGGGGCGTCAGGATTCCGGCAGCGTCAGAGAACACTCCTCCCCGGGCCTCACCTCCCCACCTTCGGTCACCTCAAGAAAGATCCCCACATCGGGCAGCAGACACCAGCCCCGATAGTCGTAGCTGTGGGGTTCGCCGGGCGCCTTTCCGTGTTCGACGACCCGCAATGCAGCCCCACCGTCGAAACGCAGGACTGTCCCCAGGGGAGGACGTTCCGCCATGCCCTCCACTACGAGATTCTCGGCAAGACCGCCCGGAGGGAAAGGAAATCCCGCTTTCGTTCCGGCCTCGCGGATGTCCTCGCTCCGGAGCAGACTCACCTGACGGCGGCCGCTCCCGAAGTGGGCATCCCCCTCCACGCCGCGGGCGACAACAAAACGGGCTGCATCGACGGGACGTTTGGGCTCCTGGGGCTCCCCGCTGATACAGACCGCAACGACCTTGGGCATCGGCTGGTTCCTCCTCGGTTTTGTGACAGTATTCCCAAGCCGCAGAACGGCCCGGGTGCAGACGATTCTGCTATCCTCTATACTACGCTATTTTACTCTCGGGAGGAATGATACATGGACTCTCTAGAATCTCTGCTCCGCCGCGATTTCGGTACCGCAGAGGGCGACGGCGCCCTCGTCGATAACGGAGGGTTAGACCGCTACGCCCGGCGGACCGGGCTCCCGCGCTCCGCAGTCGCGGCGGGTCTCCTGGAACGGGGCTTCGTCCCCGAACGGTACAGCCGGAACATGGGAACCCTGAAACCCGAAGGCCAGCTCCGCCTTCTGCGCTCCAGGGTGGCCGTGATCGGCTGCGGCGGCCTGGGCGGCTCCGTGGTGGAGCTCGCCGCCCGGGCCGGAATCGGGTCGCTGGTCCTTGTGGACGGCGACCGCTTCGCCGAAAGCAATCTGAACCGGCAGCTCCTCTGCACGGAGGCGCAACTGGGCCGGCCCAAGGCGACGGCGGCCAGGGAGCGGGTCGAAGCCCTGAACAGCATGGTCGCCGCCGAGGCGCACGTCACCTGGCTCTCCGAGGACAACGCCCCCGGCCTCCTCGCGGGCTGCCACGCCGCCGTGGACTGTCTGGACAGCAACAGCGCCCGAAGGATCCTCTTCGCCGCAGCCGCCGGCGCGGGGATTCCCGTGGTCCACGGCGCCATCGGCGGATTCCACGGCCAGGTGGCGGTGATCGCCCCCGGCGGGCCCACCCCGATTGATCACGTTCCCCAGAGTGACGGCGGTGCCGAACAGTTTCTCGGGACCCCCTCTTCCACCCCCGCCGTCATCGGGGCGCTCCAGGCCGCGGCGCTTCTCAAGCTGCTCGCCGGGTACGGCACGCTGCAGCGCGGTACGCTGCACTGGATCGACATGGAAGGGGAGACGGCCTTCTCCGTTCCCCTCTAGGCCTCCCCGTCCTCGATGGCGAGGCGCAGACGTCCCACACCGCCGACAAAGAAGAGGTACTCCCCCTCCGGGGTCCGTTCGGCCCTGTCCAGGAAGGAAAAGGCGTCCTGATGGATCCAGCAGGTCAGGTCGGCCTGATCCGCTACCTCGCAGGCACTGTATTCCTCGCTGTTCTCGGGCTTCCACAGAAGCCCGAGAAGGCTCTCGTAGGCCTCGCAGAAGCCCTCGGTGGCCACGCCTACCTCGATGCGGAAGTGGCCTCCGCCGCGCTCGCGGACCCTGGCGATCCAGTAGGGGGAGGTGAGACGGACTCGCTTCACCGGGATTCCTCCTTTGTCTGATGCTGCGGTTCTGCTTCCGCCGGAAGGGCGTCTTCCACCAGTCGTACCAGCTCCGGGGCCGCAGACAGGGCGATCATAAACCGTCTGCCCCCGGAGAGGACCAGCTCGGCGGCGTTCCCCGTGGCCACGCCGAAGGACCATCCGCGCCGGATGCGCCGGATACCCAAACCATACCACGGAACGGTGGCGACCTTCACGGATTCGATCGTCTCCAGGGG
>JAIPGA010000058.1 GCA_021736445.1 Synergistales bacterium
CTACCTCTTCGCCGGCGGGATGTGGACCGCCGCGCCGCGGACGTCCAGGGCAGCCTCGCGGACCGCTTCGCCCAGGGTGGGGTGGGCGTGGATGGTCTCGATGATCTCGTCCGCCGTGGCCTCCAGGCGGAGCGCCAGGGCGGCCTCGGTAATCAGATCGGTGGCCCGCGGTCCGGCCATGTGCACACCCAGGACCTCGTCGCCTGCGGCGTCCACCACGAACTTGACCAGACCGGCGGTATCGTCCATGACCACCGCCTTGCCGCAGGCGGTGAGGGGGAAACGCCCCACCTTCACGTCGTAACCCTGCTCCCGGGCCTGCTCTTCCGTGAGGCCCACGGAGGCCACCTCCGGCGAGGTGTAGAGGCAGGCGGGGGCGGTGCGCATATCCACGACAGCGTCGCCGCCCAGGGCGTTCTCCGCCGCCGCCTCGCCCTCCGCCGAAGCCACGTGGGCCAGCATCAGGGGATTGGCGCAGTCCCCCACGGCGTAGACGCCGGGGACGGTGGTGGCGCAGCGGCCGTCGGTCCTGACGAAGCCCTTCTCGACAGCCGCGCCGATCGCCTCCAGCCCAAGCCCTTCGGTGACGGGCCTCCTGCCGGCGGCCACCAGGAGCCTTTCGGCGGTGAGCTCCAGCGTCTCGCCTCCGGCCTCCACGGCGAGGGTGACGCCCTCTCCGCCGTCGCCGGCGCGCCGCACGGCGGCGCCGGTGTGGAAGCGCACGCCCTTTCTGGAGAGAGCCCGCCTGACCACCTGCACCAGCTCGGGGTCCATACCGGGGAGGATCTCGGGCAGCATCTCCACCACGGTCACCCTGGTCCCCAGTCCGGCGTAGATGGAGGCGAACTCCACACCGATGACGCCGCCCCCGATGACAGCCAGCGAAGCGGGCGGCTCCTCCAGTGAGAGGGCCTCCTCGCTGGTGAGATGCGCCACGCTGTCCAGCCCCGGGATGGGCGGCACGGCGGGGGACGACCCGGCGGCGACGATCACCCCGTCGGCGGTGATGGTCTCCTCGCCGTCGGCGCCGGCAACGCTGATGGTATGGGCATCGACAAACCGCGCCACACCCTCGGCCACGCTGACGCCGTTGGCCTTGAGGAGACTCCCCACACCGCCCACCAGTCGGGAGACCACCCGTTTTTTCTGTTTCATCAGGCCCTTCCAGTCCACCTCGGCGCCCTCCACCCTGAGACCCAGTTTTTTGCCGCCCTTGACGGCCTCAAGGAGCTCCACGGTATGCAGCAGCACCTTGGTGGGGATGCAGCCCACGTTGAGGCACGTACCGCCCAGCCATCTCCGCTCCACCAGGGTCACCTGCGCACCGAGCTGCGCGGCGCGGATGGCGGCCACATACCCGCCGGGGCCG
Organism: Synergistales bacterium; assembly: GCA_021736445.1. Taxonomy (NCBI): domain Bacteria; kingdom Thermotogati; phylum Synergistota; class Synergistia; order Synergistales; species Synergistales bacterium. The sequence continues at coordinate 1,370 of JAIPGA010000058.1, forward strand.
CCGCCGATGACCACCAGGCGCTTCCGCCTCTCCGGCGCGGGCTCCCCCGCGGTTTCCGGGCCGGGTGCGGTGGCCCGGGGGTCATCCCCAGATTGGGAAGCCCCTTGCGTTCCTGTCTCCACCGCCTCATCCGGTGCGGCGATCACCGCCAGCGGCGCTCCCACGGGAACGGTCTCCCCGGCCTGCACATCGATCCTGGCCAGGATCCCCCCGTCGGGGGCTTCCACCTCGTAGGTGAGTTTGTCGGTGGCCACCACCAGGATGATCTCCCCCTTGGCCACCCTGTCGCCCTGGTTCCTGCGCCACTCGGTGACGGTTCCCTCATTCATGGTGAGGCCCAGTTTGGGCATGGTTACGTTTGTCGACATCGTATTCCTCCCGGTTGTGATACGCCGCAGACCGCTTCCGCCCTTGGCGGCCGCGGCCTGCGGTTTCGTTGTCTTCTTCCTGTCTCCAGGAGCCCTCCGCAGTCCCGGTTCAGACCAGCAGCAACGACGGGGTCTCCAGGAGTTCCCTGAGCCGCTGGAGAAAACGGGCGGCGTCGGCGCCGTCTACGATCCGGTGGTCGGCGGTCAGACAGAGGGTGCAGAGGGTGCGCGCCACGATCGCGCCCCCTTCCGCCGCGGGACGCTCCTCCATGGCGGTGAGGCCCAGGATGGCGGCCTCCGGGGGGTTGATGACCGGCGTGAAGCTCCGGACACCGAACATCCCCAGGTTGGTGAGGGTGAAGGTGCCGCCGGTGATGTCATCCATGGTCAGCGCTCCCTCCCGGGCCCGATGGACCAGGTCGTCGGTGGCGGCGGCCACCTCGGCCAGCGTCCTGGCCTGCACGGCTTTGACATTGGGAACCACCAGCCCGCCCTCCACGGCCACGGCCAGGCCGATGTTCACATCATCCTGGAGGACAAAGGCCTCCTCTTCCAGCCGGGCGTTGCAGAGACGGTGTTCGCCCAGAGCCTTGGCCAGCACCTTCATCACGATGTCGTTGAACGAAAGCCTGGCGCCCTGCTGCTCGACAGCCCCTTTCAGCCGGTTCCGCAGCTCAATGAGACCGGCGCAGTCCACATCCGCCTGGTAGGTCACGCCGGGGATCGTCCTGTTGCTCAGCGACATCCGCTCGCCGATGACCTTGCGCATCTGCGAAACGGGGATCCGTCGTTCGCCGGGCCGCTCCCCGGCCTCCTGCGCCACCGGTTCCGGGTCCTGCGGCGTCGTCTGTTGCCCGGCTGCGGCGAGGACATCCTCTTTCCTGATACGGCCCTCGGCCGGGATGGAAGCCAGATCCAGACCGTGCTGTGCGGCCAGCTTGGCCGCCGCCGGCGTGGCCTTGGGAACGCGCCCCGTTCGCTCTTCCAGATAGCGCAGGACGTCTCGGTGCACCGTCCGGCCCAGGGGACCGCTGCCGGGGATCTCCTCCACCGCCAGACCGTGTTCCCGGGCCAGCTTCTTGGCCAGCGGCGAAGCGCGACGGGGAGACCAGGCCTGCAGCACGTCGTCCCTGGTGACGGGGCCCTCCGCCTCCGAAGAACTGACGGCGGCCAGGTCGATCCCCAGGATCTCCGCCCACTTTTCGGCCGCCGGGGTGGCGCGTGCATCTCCCCCCACCGGTTGCGCAACATCCAATTTCTTGCACCCCTCCGGGGCCGATGGTCCCGGTCTTGTCCCGACGGCGGCTGTCCCGGTTTCGGTCCCCGGGGCCTCCGTCACAGCCTCGTCGATCGGTTCGCCGGCCGCGGCGACCACCGCCAGCTTCGCTCCCACCGGAACGGTGTCGCCCTCTGCCGCCAGGATCCGGGCGAGCTCCCCCTCCGCCGGGGCCTCCAGTTCGTAGGTGAGTTTGTCGGTGGCGATATCCGCCACGATCTCCCCCTTCTCCACGGCGGCGCCCTCGGCGACGCGCCAGGCGGTGACGGTCCCCTCGTTCATGGTGAGGCCCAGCTTGGGCATGGTGATGAAGGTTGCCATCTGCGCAATTCCCCCTTCACGGTCTAGAGGCCTTCCCGGCGACCCCGGGATTCCCGTTTCCTCCTGTCATCGCCGCCGCATCGCGCATCCCCGGCTACAGCCCCAGGAGATGGGGCAAAAAGGTGGACAGCTGCGGGAAGAGCACCACCAGGGCCAGGGCGATAATGGCCGAGACAATCAGCGGGACAGCCGGTCCGCTGATGTCCTCGATGGTCAGCCCGCTGATGTTGGCCCCCACGTAGAGGTTCACCGCCACCGGCGGGGTCACCTGGCCGATGGCCAGGTTGATGGTCATCATCACGCCGAACCAGATGGGGTCCCACCCGAAGTGGGCCATGATAGGCAGCAGGATGGGCAGGAAGACGTAGTAGATGGAGATGGCGTCCAGGACCATCCCCGCAAAGAGAATGATGACGTTGATCATCAGCAGGATGACGATCGGCGAATCGGAGACCGCCAGCAGCAGCCCCGCCGCCTTGTCGATGAGCCCCACCGTGGAGGCCACCCAGGAAAAGAGCCCCGCGCAGGTCACCACGAGCATCACCACCGAGGTGGAGAGCACCGTGGCGCTGAGGATCTCGTACATGGTCCGGAAGGTGATGGCCCGGTAGACGAAGACCCCCACGAAGAGACCGTAGAAGACGGCCACCGCCGCCGCCTCGGTGGGGGTGAAGATGCCGCCGTAGATCCCGCCGAGGATGATCACCGGCGTCAGCAGCCCCCAGAAGGAGTCCTTGAAGGCATCCCAGAGCTCCCGCGGACCGCCGGATTTCTCGCCGCGATAGTCGTGCCGCCGGGAGATCACAAAGACCGCCGCCATCATGCAGAGCGCCACCAGGATGCCCGGGACAACCCCCGCCGCGAAGAGCGCCGGTACGGAGACGTCGGCCACCGCGCCGTAGACGATGAAGGCGATGCTGGGGGGGATGACGATGGCCAGCCCCGAGGAGACCGACACCACCGCGGCGGCGAAGGGCTTGTCGTAGCCCGCCGCGGCCATACCGGGAATGAGAATGAGGCCAAGAGCGGCCACGGTGGCCGGTCCGGAGCCGCTGACCGCCCCCCAGAAGGTGGCCACGCCCACGGTGGCGATGGCCAGACCGCCGGTCATCGACCCCACCAGGTGCTTGATCAGCCGGATGATCCGCCTGGCGATCCCGGCCTTCTCCATGATCACCCCGGCGAGGATGAAGAAGGGGATCGCCAGCAGCGGAAACTTGGCGATGCCGGCGTAGAAGTTGTAGGACATCATCTGGTAGCCCATGTTCCACTGCCAGGCCACGAAGACCGCCGCCGAGCCCAGGCTGATGGCGATGGGTACCCTGATCAGGAGAGGCCCCACAAAGAGAATGAGCGCCCAGAGTGCCGGATCGTTGAACAATTCGCTCATACCCTGCCCCCTCTAGTATTCGTCGTTGCGGATCGTCTCGACGCCGCTCTGGATCAGCCGTATGATGACGAGAATGGAGAGCAGCGGCGTGGCGATGGTGTAGTAGTACACCGGAATGGCCAGCGATTCGGTGGTCACACAGAGCGCCACCTCGTCGCAGACCTCCCGGTAGCCCAGATAGGCCAGCACGCCGAAGAAGACGGCGGTGAGACCGATAAAGAAAAGATAGCAGCCAAGCCGCAGCCCCCTGGGAAATCGGTTGTAGACAAAGCTCATCGCCAGATGCCCGCCCCGTTTGAACGCCATGGCCGTCCCCAGCAGCACCAGCCAGACGAAGAGATTCACCTCGATCTCCTCCGTCCAGGCCAGGGACATATGGATGAAATAGCGGGTGACCACGTTGACGAAGGCGATGGTCACCATCACGGCGATCATCACCGACCCCACCAGCTCCTCGAGATTCCTCCAGATCCGTAGTGCCATTGCAGACCCGCCCTTCCGCAGACAGAGGCGGAGCGGAGACGCCGCCTCCGCCCCGCTGCCTTTGCAACATCTAGTAGTCGGCGTTCGCCATGTCCTCTTCGGCCGCTTCCACCAGGTCCTCCCCGATCTTTTTCTTCCATTTGGCCCGCACGTCGGCGGTGGCCTCCTCGAATGCCGCCAGCTGGTCGGCGTCGAGCCGGGAGATCTGCATGCCCTGTTCCTCCATGTATGCGTAGGGATCGGTGACCTCGGGCAGCATCCCCAGACTCTCCAGATACTCGTAGGATTCACCGTCGTCCAGACCGATCCGGGCCACAGCCTTCTGGTACCTGGACGCCTTCCGGGCGCACTCCATGATGATCTCCTGGTCCTCCTCGGTGAAGCTCTGCCACACCCGGGGATTCGCCGCGTACATCAGCGGGTCGATCACATAGTGCCAGTCGGTGAGGTAGCTGTGGTAGTTCCAGATCTTCACGGGAATGAGGATCCCCATGGGGTTCTCCTGGCCGTCCACCACACCCTGCTGGAAGGCGGTGGTGGCCTCGCTCCAGTTCATGTTGATGGGGTCGGCCCCCAGAGCCTTGAAGGTATCGATGTAGATGGGGCTGCCCACCACCCGTATCTTCAGATCGTCCAGATCCTCCGGTGCGGCGACCTCCCGCACGCTGTTGGTGAGCTCGCGGAAGCCGTTCTCCCCCCAGGAGAGGAACTTGACGCCCTTGCTCTCGATGGCGTCGATCATCATCTGCCCCGCCTTGCCCTGCTCCACGGCGTCCATGGCCACGAAACGGTCGGGGTTGGAGGCGATGAAGAAGGGAAGCCCCGGCAGGTTGAGCTCCTTCACCTGGGGCGACCAGTTGATCGTCGAGGAGAGGGCGAAGTCGATCACACCGTTGCGCACCAGCAGGAATTCCGAGGTCTGCTTGCCCGCCATGAGCTGGGAAGAGAAGTAGACCTTGATGTTCACCCGGCCGTCGGTCTCCTCCCGCACCAGATCGGCGAAGTAGGTGGCGCCCTTCCCCCAGGCCGTCACCGCACCGGGGACAACGCTCATCTTGTACTCCGACTTGTAGGCCGCAAAGGCCGGAAGGGCCACGACCGCCACCATCACCGCCGCCAGAAGAATCAGTAGTGCCTTACGCATGGTTCATATACCTCCTCATACCGTACTCACACTGTAGCTCTGTCACTCCGGGCCGCCGCACATTCCTTTCCCATGACCACCCCCCTGCCGGACCTCCCTTGCCGGGTATCCTACCACGGTCTCCGGAAACACGGCTTTGTTCTCCGTCAGACCACCAGCTTCCGCTGCGCCGGTGTCGGGAGGGAACCGCCGGTCATCAGGCTGCGGGTCGCGCCGCAGATCTCTTCAGCCGTCACCCGGTAGGCCTGCTCCAGCGACCGCGCGAAGGGAACGGGGGTAAAGGGCGCCCCGATCCGGACAATGGGCGCGTCCAGAAAGTCGAGCCCTTCCTCGGCGACCAGAGCGGCCACCTCGCTGCCCACACCGCCCTGCTTCACCGACTCGTGGGCGATGACCAGCCGGGAGGTCCCGGCCACCGACTCCAGAATGGTCTCGCCGTCGATGGGCGAGATGCTGCGGAGATCCACCAGCTCCACGCTGATCCCCTCCTGTTCCAGCATCTCCGCCGCCTCCCTGCAGGTGTTGAGCATCCTGGAATAGGAGACCATGGTGACATCGCTCCCCTCGCGGACCACCTGGGCCCTGTCCAATGGGGTGAGGTACTCCCCTTCGGGGACCTCGCCGCGGGTGCTGAAAAGCGCCTTGTGTTCGAAGTAGACCACAGGGTTCTCGTCGCGGATGGCGCTCTTGAGCAATCCCTTGGCGTCGACGGGCGTGGAGGGCGCCACCACCTTGAGCCCCGGCACGTGCTGGAACCAGGCCTCGATAGACTGGGAGTGCTGGGCCGCCGCCTGGTTGATGAGCCCGTCGGGAGCCCGCAGCACCATGGCCACATTCTGCTGGCCGCCGAACATGTAGTGGATCTTGGCCATCTGATTGTAGATCTCGTCCATGCACACCCCCATGAAATCGGCGAAGTGCATGTCCGCCACCGGGCGCATCCCCGCCAGCGCCGCCCCCACAGCGCTGCCCACGATGGCCGTCTCGGAGATCGGCGTGTCCCGCACGCGCTCCCCGCCGAAGGTGTCGTACAACCCTTTGAACTGGCCGAAGATCCCTCCCTGTCTGGCGATGTCCTCACCCATCACGAAGACCCTGTCGTCCCGGGCCATCTCCTCTTCCATGGCCTCCAGCGTCGCCTGGGAGAAGGTAATCGTCCTCATCCGTTCCGCCCCCTTATACGTAGAGATCCTCGTAGAGTTCCGAGGGATCCGGCTCGGGCGATCGCTCGGCGTACTCCACAGCTCTTGAAACCGCCGCCTGCGACTCCTCGCGGGCCCGATCCATCTCTTCGGCGGTCATCAACCCGGCCGCCAGCACCCTGTCGGCGAAGATCCGCAGCGGATCGGTCCTCCGGAAGACCTCCCGCACCTCTTCACGGGTGCGGTACATCTCCGGGTCGCCCACATAGTGCCCCTTGATCCGGTAGGTCTTGCACTCCAGCAGCGCCGGACCGCCGCCCTCGCGGATGGAGGCCGTCAGCTCCCCGGCGGCCTCGTAGACCGCAAAGACATCGTTGCCGTCGACCACGACACCGGGCATGTCGTACCCGGCGGCGCGGACAGCCACATCCTCCACGGCGGTGGTGGTGCGGTAGGGCGTGGTGGAGGCCCACTGGTTGTTCTCGCAGACGAAGAGCACCGGCAGCTTCCAGACCGAGGCCAGGTTGGCCGCCTCGTGGAAGGTCCCGCGGTTGGCGGCCCCGTCGCCGAAGAAGACCACCGAGACGCCCCTTCTGCCCTGCATCTGCAGCGCCAGCCCCGCCCCCACGGCGATGTTGTAGCCGCCGCCCACCACACCGTTGGCGCCGATCATCCCCACGCCGAAATCGGCGATGTGCATGGAGCCGCCCTTCCCCTTGCAGTATCCCGTGTTCTTGCCGAAGATCTCGGCCATCATGGGCTCCAGCTCCGCGCCCTTGGCGATGGTGTGGCCGTGGCCGCGGTGGGTGCTCTGGATGTAGTCCCCGCCGTCCAGATGAGCCATCACCCCGGCCGCCACGGCCTCCTCGCCGATGTAGAGATGGACGAATCCCGGGATCTCCCCGGCGAAGAAGAACTCCTCCACCTTTTCCTCAAAGCTCCGTATGGTCACCATCACCCGGTACAGCTCGCGCAGCGTCTCGGCGTCCCAGGCCTCCGGCGGCCGCGACGGCTCCCGCTTCTGCAGCTCCGACATGGCACCCTCCCCCTTTGTGCTTATGCTATGGGCATAAAAAAAGGCCGATGAACACCCTCTCAGAGGTTCATCAGCCGCATCTTGCCGCCTTTCAGGTGTACATCCATCTCCCGCGCCGCCGCCTCGCCGTCGCCCTTCTCCAGAGCCTGGAGAATCCGCCGGTGCTCCTGATGGAACCGGCTCATGTTGTCCGGTACCTGGAGGATGGAGAGATTGGCCAGGTAGATCCGCTCCCGGAGGTTCCGCATGAAGCTGGTGATCATCTCGTTGCCGTAGAGGGTCAGCAGATATTCGTGGAATTCCCGGTCGCTCCGGACAAAGCCCCCGGCGTCAAGGGGATCGAGAAAACCCGATTGCTCCTCCACCATACTCCGGAGCCGCTTCAGGTCCTCCGGCGCGACCTGGGAGGCCACCTCGCGGACCACGAATTCCTCCAGAGCGATCCGGAGGTCGTAGATCTCCCGGATATCGTCCACGGAAATCCGCTCCACCACGATCCCCCGGTTGGGGTAGACCCTGAGGAATCCCTCCATCTGCAACCGCTGCAGCGCCTCCCGCACCGGCGTGCGGCTCATCTTCAGCTCCCTGGCCAGGCTGCTCTCGGAGAGCTCCCCGGCGCCGGACAGCTCTCTGCTCAGAATCATGGCCTTGATGGCCTCGTAGGCCCGTTCCTTCTTGGACTGTCCCATGGGCTCCTCCATACGAGCTGCATGCAACCTGCATACCGGCTTCTCAGACGCAGAAAGTATAAATTTATCGGAACATTCTGTCAAGCCTGCCGTTGCGGATGACGCCGCCACAACCCGAGCGGCGGGAACGAAAAAGACGGGCCAGTTCCGGGTTGTCCCGGTCTGGCCCGTCCGCCGTTCCCCTGGTCTGTCGGCAGGATTGCCGGTCGTCAGCGCTTGGTGTTGATCTCCCCGGCCTTCTCCAGGGTCAGCTTGGCCAGCAGCGGCCCGGCGAGCTCGTGGATGATCGTGGCGCCGATGACAACGCTGAGGATCACCGGCCCCAGGTCGCCCAGCAGGTGGTGCTGCCGCATCAGGAGCGCCAGGCCCACCACGATGCCGCCCTGGGGGATCAGCCCGAAGGCGGTGAAGCGCTTCACCTTCTCGTCGGCCCCGGCCAGCTTGGCTCCCGCGAAGACACCGGTGAACTTGCCCGCCGTCCGGAGCACGATGAAGATGGGGATCAGAACCAGCCCCGAGGCCAGCGCACCGAGGTCCAGGTGCATGCAGCTGACGGTGAAAAAGAGGACGAAGACCAGGTCCTCCAGATAGTCCTCCACCAGCGCGAAGAGCTGTCTGCTGTGGGAGCTGATGTTGGTCACCACGGCGCCCATCACCATGGTGGAGAGCAGCTCGTCGGCCTTCAGCACCGAGGCGCAGCCGAAACAGGCCGTCAGCGTGCCCAGCAGCACCACGATGAAGAGCCCCAGATGCTTGCGGGCCACCTCGAAGGCGCTGAGCAGATGCAGCAGCACGCCGAAGGCCACACCGAGCACCAGGGAGAGGAAGATGGTGATCAGCGGGTCGATCACCAGCATCACCGGCGACCCCGCGGTGGCGCCCGCGAAGAGCTCCTCCACCAGGGAGACGGCGATGCTGTAGTTGATGATGCCCAGAGCGTCGTCGAAGGCCGCCACGCCGAGGATCGTCGAGGAGACCTCGCCCTTGGCGTGGTACTCGTGGCTCACCGCCAGCGACGCCGAAGGGTCCGTCGGCGAAGCCAGACTGCCCAGCAGGAGCGCGAAGCCCACGGCCGGTCCCGCGCCGTGGATGCCGAAGATCTGGCCGAAGAGGATGAAGATGGCGCTGAAGCCCACCACAACCAGCAGAAAGGCGAACTCCGCTTCGCAGAGGGTGATGGTGAGGATGGATTTCCCCTGCTTCCTGAGCTTCTCCCACCCCAGGGTACCGCCCACCGAAAAGGTGATGAAGCAGAGCATGATATTGACCACAAGATCGGTATGGTCGACGAAACCCTGGGGGATGATGTGCAGCAGTGACGGATTGAGCAGGATCCCCGCCACAATATAGCCGGTGATCCTGGGAAGCCCCGCCGCACAGGCCGCCCAGCCCAGCCCATAGCCTACCAGCACAATAACGCCGAGAATCAACAGTCCGTTCACGGAACACCACACCTTTCGCACAGATAGGGGTCCCCACCGGGGAGACGAAAGAAGCCGACACCGCAGATGTGATTGATCATAGCAGAAATGGCAGGGAGACAAAAACACCGCTTCCCCGGGGATCCGGAAGACGCGAAAACCCGCCCCGTTGACGGGGCGGGCGTGAGAGAGAGGGGTAAAGAGGTTCCTTCGGTATGGTCATCCCATGGTGTGTACGGGAAGAGGATCACGTGTTCATGCTAACAAGCACTAGGGCAACTCTACCCTGCTCCGCCGCTCCTGTCAACAGCCCTGCCGAAGTCGGAATTGTCTGTCGTGTGTGCGATCACGCCTGCGCCCGCAGGCCCTTAGAGGAGGCACCCGACAGCAGGTGCGCCCACATTCCTGGTCTTCCTCTGGGGGCGTCCCGTCCGCCAACAGCCTCCGGCTCTGTCGCTACAGCTCCGTCCCTCTTCCGCGAAGCTCTTCGACAAGCCGCTCCAGCTGCCGCTCCACCTCCGGCAGATGGGCCCGGATCCGATCGATGTCACCGGACCGCCCGGCCTCCTCGGCAGCCAGGGCGGCCCGACGGAGTGCCTCGCCGCCGATGGTTGCGGCGATCCCCTTGAGGGAGTGGGCCTTCTTGCCGGCGGTCTGGCCATCGCCTTGCTCCAGGGCTTCCCGGAGCTCCCGGGCGCGGGCCGGAGCGTCTTCCAGAAAGACCGCGACGATCTGCCGGGCCGCATCGCGGTCCCCCTCCATATGGTGCAGGAAACCCGCGCTGTCCCAGACGAGCGGTTCCTCATTCCCGGCTTGCCCCTCCTCTGCGACGGTTCCAGCCGAAGACGGGAGCGGCTGCTCTCCCTGCACCTGCCTGTGTTCTCCCGATCCCGCAGCCGGCAGCCACTTCTCCAGCATGCGGGCAAGGTCCCGGGGGATGACGGGTTTGGCGATGTAGTCGTCCATTCCGGCGTCCAGACAGCGCCGGCGATCACCCTGCAGGGCGTAGGCGGTCATGGCGATGACGGGGATCCGGGCATCGCCGCGGCTCGCAGCGATCCCCCGTCTCCGGATCTCCCGGGCCGTCTCCAGGCCGTCCATGACGGGCATCTGCACATCCAGGATCACCAGATCATAGGGGGCGGCCTGCAGCGCCTTGAGGGCCTCGCCGCCGTCGGGCACGATATCGGCGCTCCGGCCCTGCCTGTCCAGCATGCTCGCCAGCACCTTCTGGTTGGTGCTGTTGTCCTCGGCCACCAGGATGCGCCCTGTCCGCTCCGGCGGGACGGGGGACACCCCGCCCTGGGCTGCCTCGGACCGCACCGGTTCACCCGGTCCGCCTCCCAGCGTCCTGGCCAGGGCCAGACGGAGTTCCCGGCGGCGCACGGGCTTGGAGAGACGGGCGTCGAAGAGCCCCCGCTGCTCCCGCAGGAGGAGGTGCTCGCTGCCCAGCGAAACGAGCAGGATCAGCTTCAGTCCCGCCAGCGGGGGCTCCGCCCGGATGGAACGGGCCAGCCGGCCGCCGTCCATACCGGGCATCCACAGGTCCAGAAGCACCGCCTTGAAGGGGTCGCCCTTCTCCCGTTCCCGCCGGAGGCTCCGCAGGGCCTCCTGTCCGTCAGCCAGTACGGTGGGCCTCATCCCCCAGCAGACGGTCTGCCTACTGAGGATCTCACGGTTGGCGGCGTTGTCGTCAACAACCAGGACCCGCAGGCCCGCGAGTTCGGCAGGGGCCTCTCTCTCCCCCTCGGGTTCCCGGGGCAGGCGCAGGGTGAACCAGAAGGTGGAGCCCTCGCCGGGGGTGCTCTCCAGGCCGATCTCGCCTCCCATCAGCGCCACCAGACGCCGGGAGATGGCCAGCCCCAGGCCGGTGCCTTCGCTCTTTCTGGTGGGAGAGCTGTCCCCCTGAGTGAAGGCGTCGAAGAGGCTTTCCTGCTTCTCCGGCGGGATGCCGATGCCGGTGTCGCGCACGGTGAACCGCAGCGACAGCGCACCTTCCTCTTCGGCCTCAACGGCGGCCCGGACCACCACCTCGCCCCGTTCGGTGAACTTGATGGCGTTGCCGGCCAGGTTGGTGAGGATCTGTCGCAGCCTCCCGGGGTCGCCCCGCACCACCATGGGGCGGCAGGGTTCGGCGGCGCAGAGGAACTCCAGTCCCTTGGCGTGGGCCTGGAGCGCCAGCGTGGCGCCCAGATCCTCCATGAGCTCCCGCAGATCGAAGCTTTCGCTCTCCAGGGTCAGCCTGTCGGCCTCGATCTTGGAGAAGTCGAGGATGTCGTTGATGATGTACAGCAGCGACTCGGCGCTGGCGCGCACGATCTCGGCGAAGCGCCGCTGTTCCTCATTCAGGCTGGAGTCCAGGAGCAGTTCGGTCATGCCGATCACGCCGTTGAGGGGGGTGCGGATCTCGTGGCTCATGGTGGCCAGGAAGACACTTTTGGCCCGGTTGGCGGCCCTGGCGGCCTCCTCGTCGGCCCTGAGCCGCTCCTCGGCCTTCTTGCGCTCGGTGATGTCCACGGCCAGGAGGGTGGCGCCGGTGACGCTGCCCCGGCTGTCGGTGATGGGATAGACCGTACGCTCTATGATGCGGCCGCTGGGATAGTGCGCCACGGCGCCAGCCCGCCCCCCCGTCTCCATGGCCTCCCTGGCCGGGCAGTCCGGACAGGGGGAGGCCCGGCCGTGGACGATTTCGTAGCACCGGCGACCCGGGAACCGCTCCTGGGGGATCCCCAGATTCCTGGAGACCGTCCTGTTGGCGAGCTGTATGGAGAAGTCGCTGTCGATCTGCAGGAGATTCTGGTTCAGGCTCTCCACGGTGTCGATCAGGAGTCTGCGGGAGTCGTGCAGCTTCCGTTCCGCCTCCCGCCGCGCGGTGATGTCCGCGGCCAGGATGGTGGCGCCGGTCACCCGGCCTTCCCCGTCGGCAATGGGATAGACCGTCCTGCTCAGGATGGTGCCGTCGGGGAGGGTCCGCGGGGCACTGGTCATCCGTCCTGTCTCCATGGCCCGTCTCGCCGGACAGTCCTCGAAGGGCTCCGTCCTGTCGTGGAAAAGGCGGTGGCATTTGCTGCCCGGGAAACGCTCCCCGGGAATCCCCAGTTTCTCCGACGCGGCCTCGTTGGCCAGCTGGATGGTGTGGTCGCTGTCGATCTGCACCACGATCTCCTCGATGCTCTCCACGGTCTCCATAAACTGTCTGCGGGTCTTGTGGAGCTCCCGCTCCGCCTCCTTGCGCTCGGTGATATCCATGTGGGTCCCGAAGACCCGGAGCGCTTCGCCCTCCTCGGTACGGTCGATCACCTTCCCGCGGTCCAGGATCCACGCCCAGCGGCCGTCCTTGCGGCGCATCCGGAACTCCGCCTCGTAGCGCTCCGTCTCGCCCCGGAGGTGCCGGGCCAGCAGGGCGTCGGCCTCTTTCAGATCGTCGGGGTGGATCAGGCGGTTCAGCGAGGAGAGCGGCCCCCCGGGGAGTTCCTCCAGAGTGTAGCCGAGCATGGCGGCCCAGCGGGCGTCATGGCGTTTTTCGCCGGTTTCGAGGTTCAGCTCCCAGGTCCCCAGGTCGGCCCCCCAGAGGGCGAGGTCCAGACGCTTGCTCTGCTCCCAGGCCGCCGCTTCGGTCTCCTTGCGGGCGGTGATGTCCGTTGAGGACCCAATGATACCGACAATGCGTCCTCCGTCGTCCCGCAGGGGGACCTTGTCGGTGCGCGCCCCCCAAGGCCATCCGGTGTGGGGATCGCCTCCTCCAATCCCAGCATCGGCGCTCCGGTTTCCACGATGCTGCGGTTCTCGCGGTCGAACCGCTCGGCCATCTCCCGGGGGAAGAGCTGGTAGAGCGAACATCCCCTCATCTCCTGGGGGGTGCGGCTCTGCGTTTGGGCGAAGGCGCTGCTGACCTGGACGAACCTGCCCTCCCGGTCCATCCAGAACACCATGGCGGGGATGTTTCCCAGGAGTGTCTCCTGGTCTTCCGCCAAGGCCTGCCACCCCTCTTCGGTCTCCTTGCGGGCGGTGATGTCCTGCAAAACGCCCAGCAGACGCACCGGACGACCGTTGTCGAACTGGGTGCGGCAGCGCGCCCACACCCAGCGCAGGCCATCGCCGGCAAACACCCGGAACTCCCCGGCGGCGACCGCATCGCTCTGCCCGGCGGTGCGCCACAGCTGCTCCACCCGCTGCCGGTCGTCGGGATAGACGGCCTCAAGGAAGTCCCCGAAGGTGTCGCCCAGCCTCTCCACACCTTCGGGGGCTCGGTCGGTCTCCCCGCTCCACAGCAGACGGTCCTCCTCGTAGCGATACTCCCAGCAACACAGACCGGCGAGCCCGCAGAATGCGCAGAGCTTCTCTCTCTCCGGATTTCCTTCGACGTCCTTCATGGTGTCCACCTCTTCCGCCGGAGGCCGCCCCCGGGCTGCCTCCTCCAGGCCGGGGGAAACCCGGGCAGCGCCACCGGCACGTATACAGCCATATCCTTGCGTCGTCAAAGCGAACGGTATGATGAAACCACTGCACCGATATACTGAAGCACCGTTCCCGCCTTGGGCAGGACAGGACGGGACACCGTCCCGGTCTATTCCGGCGGGTCGCAGCGCGAACAGGGGGTATACCCCTGCTGTTTGGACTCCTGCACCGACAGGGGGGTGGCGCTTTCGCTGAGGTAGGAGCAGCCGTTCCTCAAAACATGGACAAACATGACAATGCCCACACGTCACCCGAACGGTGCTGGTGACGGTTTGCGTGCGGGAATCGCACCCGCAGCAGACGGTACGGTCTCCCTCGTCGGGATCTTCGGTTGCTGTTCCGATCCGGAACGAGAGGATCGGCTCTCTTCCTGCCTTTTTGCCGACCGCCTGCGCGCTGCAAGCGCCGCTTCCTTTCGGGCG
>JAIPGA010000059.1 GCA_021736445.1 Synergistales bacterium
GAGGGCCCGCCGCGACGGGACGCCCATCACCCTGCAGGGATGCATCCACACAGGGGAAACAGAGCGGCTGGATCTCGCCATCGCCGCCGACGGGGCCGCCCCCGCACTGCTGGGCTCACTCCCGGGATTCCCCTGGCTGGAATCCATCTCCGGCGAGGGGAAGGCCCGCTGCCGCCTCACCGGCCCCATCGACCATCCGACATACGCCCTCCAACTGCAGGCACCAGCTCTGGACACGCCGCTGGGACAGCTTGGGGAGGTACGCCTCAAGGCCGCCTTCGACCGCAGTCAGCTCGCGCTGGACAGCTGTTCCGCCACCCTGGGAGGGGGGCGGCTGCAGCTGGAGGGAACGCTTCCGCTCCGTGAAGGCGACGGCCGCCTGGAAGGGCGGCTGGAAGGCTGCCGCCCCGCCGCGCTGTCGCTTCCGGGGAGCGTCACCGGCACCTTCACCGTTTCGGGTTCTGCAGCGGCGCCGCAGGTCGCCGCCCATCTCGCCGTCGAGGAGATGTCCCTCCCGCTGCTCGGCAGGGGAAGGGCCGAGCTGGAGCTCGCCGGAGGGAGCGAGGGGCTCACCGTCAGGAAGGGCCTCCTGACCGCCGAAAACGGTCGTCTCGACGCCACCGGCACACTCAATCCTCTGGAAGGCACCGCTTCACTGACCGGCGGTTTTCGGGAGGTCCGCCTCAAGGCCACCCACGCCGCTCTGGAGCAGATCGGCCTCTATCCGCGGGGGATCTGCAGCGGGCGCTTCTCCCTCCAGTACGATCCCGAAGGCCTCCGTCTCGAGGCCGACACAACCGCCACCGAAGCCGGCGTCAACGGCATCCCGCTGGCCGACTGCTCCTGGAAGGCAACCTACGACGGAGAGACGCTGACCATCGACCCGCTGGAAGCCCGTCTCGCCGGGGGGACACTCTCCGCAGAGGCCTCTGCGGAGAGTGTCCGGGGAAACCCTGGAAAGGGCTCCTTCTCGGCGTCCCTGGAGGAAATCGACCTGGCCGAACTCCCCCGGGGGATCCTCCCCAGGAGGGTCGACCTCCGGGGCCGTGCCTCGCTGGAGTGTGACGGCACATGGGAGGACGGCAGCCTTGCCCTGGAGGGCCGCGCAGGTATCCCGGCGCTGGAGATCGATAAAACAGCTAGACTGGAGGAGCTGGCCCTCTCTTTCCGGTACGGCGGCGGCGAGGCTTCCGCCTCCCTGACCGCCGGGAGCGGGGAGGGAGGCGTGCACGCCTCCGGAAGCTACGACACCGCCGGGAACCATTGGCAGGGAAGGGTGCGCATGGAGGAGATCACCCTGGACCGACTCCTGCCGGGCCTGCCCGTCACCGGAACGGGGGATCTGCACATCTCGGCGGAGGCAGAGGCCGACAAGCTCTATACGCTGGAGGGAACGGGAGAGCTCTCCCTCCGCGACGGCAGCATCAGCGGATACGCTCCCATCGAGGCCATGGCGGCCACCTCCGACAGGAACGCCCTCTCCTTCCGGCACCTGCAGGCCGGCTTCGCCCTCTGCGGGGAGAGCCTCTATATCCTTCCGGGAAGCCGGATCACCGCCGAAGGGGACAACCCCCTCTACCACTACCTCTCCCTGGATGGGACCCTCACTCTGGACGGCAGGATCGACATCAACGGGTACGGCACCGTCAACGTCACCGCCATGAACGCCTTCTTCGGCGCCCTGCAGGAGATCGTCAACGCCGCCAGAACCGACAACGCCACCGAACAGGAGGTCATCAACAATATGGTCAGCGGGCTGGTGACAGGTCTCTCCACCGGGGACTTCCGCCCCGTCACCTTCCAGCTGGCGGGGCCACTGGATTCCCCCTCGGTGAACGAGCTGCATGTGGCCGAGAAAGAGCGCTACAGCGGCGCACCCAGCCTTCCCGGCGACAGCCGGATAGACCGTCCGCACGCCGACCGGAAGATCCGCCTCTCCCTCTCGATCCCCGCAGAGGGAGGGGTGGCAAGCGGGGAGGTGGAACAGCAGCTCCAGGACCAGATCATCGACCAGCTGATCCGGCGTCTCATCCCCGAACAAGACCACGACTGAGGGCGCTGCCGCGCCCCCAGTCGTTCATCGGATACCCCGGAGGAGCGGTACCGCTAGATCTCCCCGTTGAGCACCCCGAGCATGCTCTGGTGGTCCACATTCCCGCCGGAGAGGACCACCCCGACGCGACGCCCCAGTTCCGGCGCCTTCCCGGCCAGCAGAGCCGCCACACCCACCGCACCGGCACCCTCCACCACCTGGTGGTGTTCGCGGTGGAGCGTACGCATGGCCTCGGCGATCTCCGCCTCTTCCACACTGAAAAAGCCATTGATCCCCTGGCGCCGGGCCAGATCGAAGAGGGCCTGCGGGAAGCCCCCGGTGAGCCCGTCGGCCAGAGAGGGGTCGTAGTCCACCTCGATGATCTCTCCCGCCTCCCAGGAGAGCACCCAGGGCCGGGAGGCCACCGACTGAACGCCCCAGACATCGATCCCGGGCCGCAGCGCCCTGGCCGCCAGGGTCACCCCGTTGATCAGTCCGCCGCCCCCGGCGGGAACCAGCAGCGTGTCCAGATCCGGCACGTCCAGCAGCATCTCCAGACCCAGCGTGGCGGCGCCGCAGACCACATGGTGGTCGTTGAAGGAGGAGACATAGGTCATCCCCTCCTCGTCGGCGAGGCGGTGGGCCCGCTCCTCGGCCTTGTCGTAGTGTTCCGCCTCCGCGTCGAGGGTCACCCAGTCGCCGCCCAGACGTTCGATGGCCCTGCGCTTGGTCTGCGGGCAACCCCGGGGAACACAGACCGCGGCACGGACCTCCAGCGCCCCGGCCGCCATGGCGATCCCCTGGGCGTGGTTGCCGCTGGAGGCGGTGACCACGCCGCGGCTCCGCTCCTCCTCCGTAAGACTGTACATCTTGTTCAGGGCACCGCGGATCTTGAAGGAGCCGCAGATCTGCCGGTTCTCCCATTTCAGGTAGATCTCCCTCCCTGTTCCTTCCGACAGAGAAGGGGAAAACTCCGTAGGGGTGTGCCGCATCCGGCCGGCCAGAAAGATTCGGGCCTGCAGGACATCGGTGATCGTGGGATGCAGAGACAGGGTCATGCCGTCACGTTCCTTTCCGCTTGGACTCCCGTCGGCGGCGCACCGTGGTATGATGCACCCGGAAGGCCCTCGGAAGAGATGGTGCTGTTTCTCCGGCGGCCTTCCGCCGACAGTGCATACAATCTTAGCGCCATTCCGCAGGGAGGGAAAGAGATGCCCCCGTACCGACTGCTCGCCCTGGACCTGGACGGCTCCATGCTCACCCCCGACAACCGCATCGCTCCGGCCACCGGAGAGGCCATCCTGGCCGCCGCCGCACAGGGAATCCGTATCACCATCGCCACGGGCCGGATGTTCTCCTCCGCCGCCGTCTTCGCGTCGCGGCTCGGTCTGGATATCCCCCTGATCACCTACAACGGCGCCCTGGTGCGCACCTCCGGAAGCGGTGAAACCCTGCACCACACACCCATGCCGACGGGCCCGGCCCGGGAGGTGCTGCACTACTTCCGGGAACGACGCTGGCCCATCTACAGCTTTATCGACGACCGGCTCTACGTGGAGGAGATCACCGACGAGGTCCGCACCTACGGGTCCATCGCCTTCACCGAGCCCATCGCCATCGGCGGAGCGCTCTACCATCCGGAGAGGGCACCCACAAAGCTCCTGGCCCCCGCCGAGTCCGTTCCGGGCGGGATGAACCACCTCAGCGGCAGTGTGAAGGCACGCTTCGACGGCCGTCTCATGGTGGCGATCTCCACCCCCCGCTATCTGGACATCTGCCATCCCCAGGTCAACAAGGGCCGGGCCCTGCAGTTCGTGGCCCACCGGTACGGCATCCCCCCTCGGGAGATCGCCGCCATCGGTGACTCGGAAAACGACATCGCCATGTTCCGCAAGGCCGGACTGCGCATCGCCATGGGCAACGCCAGGGAACAGGTCAAGGATGCCGCCGACCACGTGACCTCCTCCAACCGCGACGACGGCATGGCCCACGCCATCAGATCATATATCCTCCCCTGAGGATCTACCGCCCGCCTCTGGCCGCACACGCCCGGAGAGCATCGACCGTGCTGTCGATATCCTCGGCGGTCGTGAAATAGCCCGGCGAGAGCCGCAGCGCCCCCTGAGGGAAGCTTCCCACCGTCCGGTGGGCCAGCGGCGCGCAGTGGAGGCCGGGTCTGGTCTCGATCCCGTACTCCTCGGAGAGGGTATAGGCCAGCAGTCCGTTGTCCCAGCCCGCCATATCGAGGGCAAAGACAGGCAGCCTCCGCTCCATGTCCCGGGGGCCGAAGAGGGTCACCGCCGGCATGGCCAGCAGCCCCTCCAGCAAACGGGCGCCCAGCTCCCTCCGGCGGCGGTGGATGGTGTCGATCCCCTGTTCCTCGATCCAGTCAAGCGCGGCGAGGAATCCGGCCAGACCGGGCAAATTGGGCGTGCCGGACTCGAACTTGTCGGGCATCACCTCGGGCTGACGCTCCTCGTGGGAGTAGCTCCCCGTGCCGCCTTCGACAAGAGGGCGCACCTGTTCGTGGAAGCCGGGCTTCCAGAGCGTTCCCCCGATCCCCTGGGGCCCCATCAGCCCCTTGTGGCCGGTGAAGGTCAGCGCCGCCAGGCCCCAGGCTTCGGCCGTCAGCGGGATCTCCCCGGCGGTCTGCGCGGCGTCGAGCACCAGCGGCACCCCCGCCTCGGCACAGAGCGAGGCGATCATCTCCATATCCTGGATGGAGCCTGTGATATTGCTGGCGTGGGAGAGCACCACCAGGTCGGCTCCCTCCTCCAGGGCCGGACGCAGTACGGTCTCCTCCAGGAACCCCTCCCGCGAACAGGGCAGCACCTCCAGCCGCACCCCCTGGGCCTCCAGGCTCCGCAGCGGCCGGACCACCGCATTGTGTTCCATACTGGTGGTAAGCACCCGCATACCGGGTCTGCAGTAGCCCTTGAGAACCATATTCAACGCATAGGTCACATTATGGGTGAAGGTCACATACCGGGAATCCCCGCCCCTGTAGCCCCCCATCATGGAGGCCGCCCTGTCTCTGCAGGTCGTGACCATATCCAGGGTGGAGATATCGCGTTTCGCCGCCGAACCCCTGGAGAGATTGGCCCCGCCGGAACGCAGGAACCCGGCCATCGCCCCGGCCACCCTGTCCGGTTTGGGCCAGGACGTGGCCGCGTTGTTCATGTAGATCGCCACGGAACACCCGCCACCTTTCAATTCTGGAATAAACTATATTCCAAATCCTACCACATTCCGCACCGGGTGCGCCGGATTCCGCCTAGCTCTCCCTGGATTTGAGCATATCGCCGATCGAGATCCCCAGCGGCCGATCCTGTTCGTCCAGGGTACGCACCGCCGACAGCAGGCTCTCCCGAATCTGCTCCTGACGGTAGTTTCTGGGGAAGTAGACCGCCGCGGCGTCGCCGTGGCCCCCGCCGCGGATCCGCTTGCCGTCCCTGAGGATCCCCACCACCTTGGCGGCCAGACCGCTCCGGCTCCGCAGCGACACCGCCCAGTCGCCTTTCATCCGCCGATTGGCCACCGCCACCAGCCGGGCGGGGTGATCGCTCCGGTCCAGCAACAGTCCGCCGAAATCGGAGACATCGCCGAACTCCAGCAGCCCCGGCGCCACCCAATCCAGCAGCTCGCCGGTACGGGCCACCTCCTCCCTGGCCCTGGCGAAGCGCTCCTCCTGGGCGGTCACAAAGGCGGTGCACTGTTCGTACTCGGGTTCCAGCAGGGCAGAGGAGGGATTGGCGGCAAGCCGGGCGAAGACCCCCCAGGGACCGCTCATGGTCACCAGCGCCTGCCAGAGACGGCTCTCGGGGCGCTCATTGATCCAGAGATCCCGGTCGTTGGCCACCTCCACCAGATCGCTCATCGCCACCAGCCGCTGCCGCACCGCCCCGGACGTATGCTCCAGCAGCCAGCGGTGGTAGACCTTGGCGGCGCAATACCCCGGGTCGATGACCAGCCAGGACCGGTTGCCGAAACGCTCCAGCGTTGTTTTGTGGTGGTCGAAGAAAAAGGGCTCCCCGGCATCGCCGAACCGCCGGTCCAGCTCGTCGATGGTCTCCTGACGCTGGCAGAAGAGATCCAGCACCAGCGGGCTGTACCCCTCCTGCAGGGCCTGGAGGATCCGGTCGTCCACCTCGCCGTAGCCCAGCAGCGAGACCCGGGGCGGCGCTTCTTCGGGGTAGTGGGCGTGCCAGGCCACCGCCGCAGCGGTCACCCCGTCCAGATCCGTATGGCTGATCACATGTTGCATCGCGTGCATCCCCATCACCTTCCCAATGGTTTATGTCCCTCCCAGTATACCTTGCCGTGGAGAAGCTGTAGAATTGTGGATAACCGGAAGCGGACTCATCCACATTATCCACATATGTGGATAACCGCGTGGATAAGCCGCCGGATATTCCAATCAGTCCTTTGTCAGCGATCATCAAAATGTCGGCGCTTTTCACACAACGGGGCGAACGCCGCTGTGGACAGATCTCAGGTTATCCACAGTGTTGTCCCCAGTGGTGTGGAAAAGCCGGGATTCATCCACAAGGGCTGTGATAGGATATGGTTCCCTGTCGCCCCATCAGACGGGGCACCACCCGAACGGGGCCGGCACGGAAGACCGGTACGCCGGAACCCGCCGACCGGTTTTCCGGCAGAGGGAAACCGCAGCCCGATGAAACCAGGAGGGGTACCCTTGGATCAAGATCTCGAACAGCTGTGGCAGGTTGTCCTGGAGGAGGCCAGAGAGCGCCTCCCCTCCGGAACAACAGACATCTGGCTGAAAACCTGTCTTCCCGTCTCTCTGGAGGAGGGGACGCTCACGCTGGACGTTCCCAATGTCTTCGTGAAAGAACAGATTCAGTCACGCTTTGTGGACACCCTGGTCGCCATCATCAGAGAACGCGACATCGGCAGCGATATCGCCTTCCAGGTGGGGACGGAGGTCCGCGGCGACGAACAGAAACGCGCCGAGAAGGCCGCGCAGCCGCAGCAGCCCCAGGGCACGGCCGCGGGACTGAACCCCAACTATACCTTCGACAGCTTTGTGGTGGGCAAATCGAACCGACTGGCCCACGCCTCCAGCCTCGCCGTGGCCGAATCGCCAGGCGCAGCCTACAACCCCCTGTTTATCTGGGGCGGAGTAGGGCTGGGCAAGACCCACCTCATGCAGGCCATCGGCCAGTACATCTACAAGAACAACGCCTCGTCGAAGGTCGTCTACGCTCCGTCCGACCGCTTTATCAACGAATTCATCATGGCCATCCAGAACAAACGGACCCAGGACTTCAAGATGAAGTACCGCAGCATGGACGTGCTGCTCATCGATGATATCCAGTTTCTGGCCAACAAGGAAGGCACCCAGGACGAATTCTTCCATACCTTCAACAGCCTCTACGACGCCAAAAAACAGATCGTCATCAGCTCCGACCGCCCCCCCAAGGAGATCCAGCGGGTAGAGGAACGCCTGGTCAGCCGATTCGCCTGGGGACTGGTGACAGACATCCAGCCGCCCGACCTGGAGACCCGTATCGCTATCCTCCAGAAGAAGGCCCAGTTCAAGGGCTACCAGGTTCCCGAAGATGTCATCCACTTTCTGGCCCAGCATATCCCCAGCAACATCCGGGATCTGGAAGGGGCCTTGAACCGCCTCATCGCCTGTTCGGATCTCAACAAGGAGCCCGTCACCACCGACAACGCCGCGGAGTGGCTGAAAGACATCATCCGCAATGTCTCGCGCGGCCCGGTGAGTATCAAGCTGATCCAGCAGCTCACCGCCGAAGCCTTCGACCTGGAGGTCAAAGACCTCACCAGCAGCCGGCGGACCGCCGACATCGCCCAGGCCAGACAGGTAGCCATGTACCTCTGCCGGGAGCTCACCGACGCCAGCCTCCAGCAGATCGGCACCGCATTCAAGCGAAAGGACCATACCACGGTGATCCACGCCTGCAAGAAGATCGAGGAGGTCCTCAAAAGCGATGTACGCATAGGCTCCATTGTGGATAACATACGGAAAAGGTTGTGAATCTGTCTGTGCATGACCGGTGAAGAGGTTGTGCATAGCATTGTGGAGAACGACGGCATAGCGCTTTTTCCACACACACTTGTGGATAATGTGGATAACAGGAGGGGGGATGTGGGCAACCCTCCCCAGGTTATCCACATATCCAGAGGCTCCACTGCAAGATCCGCTGGAGGTTTTCCACAAATCCACAGGTCTTATCAGTATCTCCGTCTCTTATACCTAAAGAGACAGAAGCAGAGAAGAAGAGGAGTGAGGCAATGCGACTTACTGTGGATAAACGAGCCTTCCTCCACAGCTGGCAGCGTGCGGAGCGGAATATCGGAACCACCAGCACCATCAGCACACTCTCGGGGATACGCTGCGAAGCGACAGAGGAACAGGTGATCCTGCAGTCGACGGACCTCAAGACATCGATTACCTGCACCACCAAGGGAGCCACCGTCGACGAACCTGGAGAGGTCATCCTTCCCGTTCGGGCGGTGGGGGAGCTGTTCAAGAAGATCCCCGACGAGACCTTCTCCATGGAGGCCGGCGAGCACCGCATCACGATCAACGCCGGCGGAAGCCGGTACACCTTCACCCTCTACTCCGCCGAGGATTTCCCCCCCTTCCACTCCTCGGGGGAGGCCCGCCCCTTCATCACCCTCCCCATCGGCGAATTCCAGCGTCTCCTGGAGGAGGGAACCTTCGCCGGCCTGACGGGCGACAAGTTTCCGCAGTACCTCAGCGGTGCCTGCATCGACAGGAAACAGGGCAGTATCACCCTCGCCGCCACAGACAGCCTCCGTCTCTCCCTGGCCAGATACGTTGCGGAAGGAGAGGTGCCGGAGGAGCCCTCCCGGCTGATCCTTCCCAACAAGAGCCTCCGGGATTTGCACTGGCTTCTGGCGACGGTAGAGGACGACACCAAGGATGTGGTCATCAAGGAGGACGACGCCCAGGCATACTTCATTCTTCCGGAGCTCGAATTCTCCGTGAGGAAGCTGGATACCATGTTCCCCAATTATGAGGAATTCCTGACCGACAATATCACCACTACCCTCATCGCGAACCGGGAAACGCTGATCGGTGCGGTGGAGCGGGCCGATCTGGTGGTCAAGAATTTCAGTAGAATGGTGATGTTTTACATCGAAACCGAGCAGGGCTGCCATATCACCGCCGACGCCCCCGATGTGGGAGAGGCGGTGGAGTATCTGGATACGGACATCGAAGGCCAGAACCTCCGGATCGCCTTCAACTCCCGGTATCTCCTGGATGGTCTGAAGGCCCTCCACGGGGAGAGGGTACTGCTCTCCTTCAACGGTCAGGAGGGACAGATGACCATGTCCCGCCCCGGCACCGAGGAGTTCTGCTACGTCCTGATGCCCATCAATCTGAACGAGACCGACAGCGCCCACTACGATCCGGATGCATATTGAGCGGCTCCGCCTCCAGGACTATCGCAATCTGGCGCCCCAGCGACTGGAGATGTCGCCGGGACTCCAGATCCTCCAGGGGCCCAACGGCGCCGGCAAGAGGAATCTCCTGGAGGCGGTGCACCTCCTCACCGGCTGGGGGCCCCTGCCGGGACGGAAGACCGCCGATGTGCTCCGGTGGTCCCGCGGAGCGGAGGAGGAGACCGGACGCTCCCCCGGGGAGCGGCGTGCCTCCAGGGCTCTGCTGTCCGGTCATTTCCGCGGCGAAACAGAGGTCCACGTGGCCGCGGCCGTGGGCCGCTCCTCGGTGCTCTGGCTGAACGAAAGCAAAAGCTCCGCCACGGAGGTACGGTCCTCCGTGCCGTCGTTGATCTTCCTCCCCGAGGATCTGGCCCTGGTGGAGGGAAGCCCCGCCGTGCGGCGGCGCTTTCTCGACCGACTCTGCGCGCTGCTGCTGCCCCTCTACGCGCAACGGCTCCACAGCTACCGACGGGTGCTCAGGCAGCGCGGCGCCCTGCTCCGGGATCGACGGAGCCCCCGCATGACCACCCAGCTGCTGGTGGACCTCGGTTCCTGGGTATGGAAGGCCAGGGAGCGCACGGCCCTGCAGCTGGCAGGGAGCCTGGAGCAGGTCGGCGCCTTGCTCCCCGGTCCGCTTGTGGTAGAGTTTCATCGAGGGGGCGGTGTCGGGATGCCCGCCCCCTCTGATGATTTTGTCCAATCACTCAAAAAATATGCCGATGAGGAGCGTTTCCGGCGCTCCCCCCGGACCGGTCCCCAGCGTGACGATCTGCTGCTTTCCGCCGGCGGCCGCGAGGCGAGTGTTGTCTTCAGCCGTGGGCAGCGGCGGCGGGTGGCGGTGGCGCTGATGCTGGCCGCCGGCCATACCGTTGCCCGCCACCTGAAGCGGACGCCGCTCCTTCTGCTTGACGAGGTGGCCGCGGAGCTGGACGATGAAGGGCGGCGCGTGCTCGCCGAGGCCTTGAAGGACACCGGCTGGCAGGTGCTGGCCGCCACCGCCGAGATGGTGCCGCCGGAGTGGCGCGGGACGGTGTGGCGTCTCGACGACGGCCGGATCAGCCGGGTGGAGGGGACGGAACAGGACACGCGAGACGATGGCGGCACCCTGGGTGCCGGAGATGGTGGAGTGGTGCTATGACCGAACAGTACGATGTCATTGTGGTGGGCGGCGGACACGCCGGCTGCGAAGCGGCCCTGGCGGCGGCGCGGATGGGTGCCTCCACACTCATGCTGAATCTCTCGCTGGACAATGCGGCGCTGATGGCCTGCAACCCTTCGGTGGGCGGTCCTGCCAAGGGCCATCTCCTCCGGGAGGTGGATGCCCTGGGCGGCGAGGAGGGACGCGCCGCCGACGCCACGACACTGCACATCCGCTGGCTCAATACGTCCAAGGGTCCGGCGGTCCGTACCCTGCGGGCCCAGTGCGACATGCGGGCCTACCACCGCTGGTTCAAGAACACCCTGGAGGCCACGGAGCATCTCGATGTCTTCCAGGCCATGGTGACCGGCCTGATTGTGGAGGAGGGCGTTCTCCGTGGGGTGGTCACCAGAATGGGGATGCGCTTTTTCGCCCCCCGTGTGGTCCTCACCACCGGCACCTATCTGGGCGGCAAGGTTCATATCGGGATGACCAGCTTCGCTTCGGGCCCCCTGGGGGAGATGCCCGCCACGGGGCTGACCGGTGCGCTCGAGGCCCGGGGCTTTCGACTGATCCGTCTCAAGACCGGCACGCCGCCGCGGATCCACGCCTCCACGGTGGACTGGCAGAGCCTGGACAGGCAGCCCAGCGACGACGAGCCGCTCTGCTTCTCCCACTGGGGGGAGCCGAAACGGTACAGCGGGTTTGCCTGCTACCTCACCAGGAGCACCCCGGAGACCCACCGGATCATCAACGGCTATCTGGACCAGTCGCCGCTGTTTACCGGGCAAATCGACGGCGTGGGGCCCCGGTACTGCCCCTCCATCGAGGACAGGGTGGTGAGGTTCCCCCACCGGGAGGGACACCAGGTCTTTCTGGAGCCGGTAGCCCGGGACAGTGTGGAGATCTACATGCAGAACTTCTCCTCCAGCCTGCCCTTCGAGGCCCAGGTCAGAATGGTGCGCTCCCTGCCGGGCTGCGGGCGGGCCCATATCCTCCGGCCGGCCTACGCCATCGAGTACGACTGCATCGACCCCATCCAGCTCCATCCCTGGCTGGAGACCCGGCGTCTGCCGGGGCTCTACTGCGCCGGCCAGATCAACGGCACCTCCGGCTATGAGGAGGCCGCCGCCCAGGGGATGGTGGCCGGGATCAACGCTGTCCTGAACCTCTGGGGGGAGGACCCCCTGGTGCTGGACCGGGCCCAGGGCTACACAGGCGTCCTGGTGGACGATCTGGTTACCAAGGGCACCAGCGAACCCTACCGGATGTTCACCAGCCGCTGCGAGCATCGGCTGCTGCTGCGGCACGACAACGCCGACCGGCGGCTCGCCCCGGTCGGGCGACGGCTCGGGCTGGTCGACGACAGCCGGGGGCAGGTGCTGACCCGTCGCTGGAAGGCCATCGAGGAGGAGCAGCGGCGCCTCCGGGAGGTGCGTATCGCCCCTTCGGAGGGGCTGAACGAGGCCCTCCGGGCCGCCGGCGAGAGCCCCCTGCGGGAGGGCTGCACCGCCGAGGGACTCCTCAAGCGGCCCGGCGTGGGCTACCCTCTGATCGCCCGTTTCGCCCCGCCCCCGGAGCCGCTGGAGAAGGAGGTCGCCAGGAGGGTGGAGATCGAGACCGCCTACGGAGGCTATGTGGCCCGGCAGATGAAGCAGGTGGAGCGGATGCGGCGCAAGGAACACGTCGCCATCCCTCCGGATTTCTCCTATCGGGGGATCCACGGTCTGCTGTCGGAGAGTGTCCAGAAGCTGGAGGATGTGCGGCCCGCCACCCTGGGACAGGCTTCGCGGATCGCCGGGGTCACCCCGGCGGATGTCCAGCTCCTCTGGGTGGCTCTGGAGGCACGCAAACGAAAGGGGGCGGAACAATGAGCCGAAGACGGCGCGAAGACGACCTCAAATCGGTGCAGGAGCTCCTCTGGGCCTCCCTGCCGCCCCAGGGACGGCGACAGCTGCTGGTGGCCCAGCTGGCCCGGCAGTGGAACCGCATCGTCGGGCCGGCGCTGGCCGGGAAGAGCGCCCTCACGGCCCTGGAGGAGGGCAAGGCGCTGGTCACCGCCGCCAGCCCCGCTGTGGCCCAGGAGCTGAACATGCGGGGGGCCTCCATCGTCCGGACCCTCTCCAGGTATGGCCTGGAGGTCACCGGGGTGCAGGTCCGGGTGGGCGAGGTCCGCCGGCGTGCCCCCAAAGGGCGCACACAGCCGGCGCAGCGGAGCGCCAGGGTGGACACCGAAGAGGTGCGACGCTGCAGAGAACAGGTGGAAGAACGCATCCACCGCGACGACGTGGCCGATTCCTTCGCCCGGATGATGGCCACCTTCAAGAAACGCTTTCGATAGACCACACCGGCAGATACCACCCGAAGGAGGAGAGCGACATGCGTATCGGACTCATCGGATTCGGCAACGTGGGGCAGGGGCTGCTCCGGATCTTCCGGAGGAAACAGCGGAAGCTGGAGCAGCGGTACGGCTTTGCGCCCCGGGTGACCTTCATCGCCGACCCCATCATGGGCACCGTCCACGATCCCGAAGGACTCGATCTGGGTGAGATCCTGGATCGTCTGGACGGCGAGGGGCATATCAAAAGCCACAGACAGGCGGTCAAGCGGGAGAGCCTGGATCTGATTGCAAGCGGCGACGCCGACCTCATTGTGGAGGCCACCGTCACCAACCTCGAGACAGGCAGACCCGGACTGACCCATATCCGCGCCGCGCTGGAACGCGGCGTCCACGTGGTCTCCACCAACAAGGGGCCCGTGGCCGTTGCGCTGCCGGAGCTGCTGGAGACGGCCCGGAACAACCGTGCGGCCTACCGCTTCGAGGGCGTGGTCATGAGCGGCACACCGGCGATCAACCTGGCCGAGGATGCCCTGGCCGGCTGCGACATCCACCGTATTCAGGGGATCGTCAACGGCACGACCAACTACATCCTCACCAGGATGGAGGAGGGGATGGGTTTCGACCAGGCCCTCAAGAAGGCCCAGGAGCTGGGCTACGCCGAGGCCGATCCCACCGGCGACGTGGAAGGCTGGGACGCCGCCGTCAAGGTGGCCATCATGTCCACCGTCCTGATGGAATCGCCCTGTACGGTCCGCCAGGTGAAGATGGAGGGCATCGAGCACGTCACCCTCGAACGGGTCAACGAGGCCCGGGAGCGGGGGAACCGCCTCAAGCTCATCGCCGAGCTGGTCCGTCTGGACGGCGAGGTGAGCGCCCAGGTGTCGCCCAGGGAGCTCCCCGTGAGTCATCCTCTCGCGGCGGTCAAGGACGCCGTCAACGCCCTGACCTTCAGTACCGACCACCTCGGCGACGTGACCATCATGGGCCCCGGCGCCGGCAGGGTGGAGACCGGCCAGGCCCTCCTGACGGACATCCTGGCCGTTCATCGGTCCTGGGGGAATCCCGGGGCATAATTTCTGAAACCGTTACATATTGTCGGACCCGCCGTGGGTTTGACAAACCGTCCAGGTTATGAGAAGAATAAGCATGTAGCAGATTCCCAATCGAAGGGGGTACGATCTATGGCATTCGCAGATGTATTCAAAAGCGGAGACTGGAAAGGCGAAAAGCACGTACCGGTCATCGAGGCGCCGGAAACGGTCAAGGCAGGCGAGCCGGCGAGCGTCACGGTGAGCATCGGGAAGGGCGTGGCCCATCCCAATACAACGGAGCACCACATCCGCTGGATCCGGCTCTACTTCAAGCCCGCAGGCGCCAATGTGGTCTACGACGTGGCGACCTTCGAGTTCAATGCCCACGGCGAATCCACCAAGGGCGCCAACGAGGGTCCGGCCTGCACCGACCCCGCCGGTGTCGCCACCGTGAAGCTCCAGGAGTCCGGCACCCTCATGGCTGCCTCCTACTGCAACATCCACGGCCTCTGGGAGAACGAGAAGGAGATCACCGTCGCCTAAAGCCGACGCATACACGGCCTGACGGCACATCCATAGCGTACGAAGACCGCCCCGGGACGTCCCGGGGCGGTCTGTCATATCCCCCCGAGGAGCCGCCACCAGAGGGGGAGCGTCACAAAGGAGACGGGGATCCCCACGCCCACCATCACCTGACTTCCGCGCGCAGACACTACGAACCCGCATGAGCACTGGATCTTCAGCGAGACCCTAGGCACTACAAATGTGCAGGGCGGACCATCGTCCCGATTGGGATAATTGATCCGCCCTGCAGCTTTGGTTGTTGCTCCTATCGTTCTATGCCTGTGTCGGTGGCCGACGTTGCCGAAGGAATGGTTGTCGCTGTCCTCCCCGTCCGGGTGTCCGGCCTTGAGGGGTAGAGAGCTGCCGACTACCGGATCTTCGGGGTGTGCCGTTCACTTCAGAAAGGGCGAGGGAAGGATCTGTCGGCAAAACGAACGGTTCGCGCACGCTGTGTGCCTTTGCTCTGTCTGCCTTGCCGGGATTGTGTGTACCATTTCCGCGCTGCGGCTCCCGCCGTTATCCCGGTATCGGTACGTTGACGGTATCTTCCGTTCCTCCGCTCATTTCTACGTTGTCTCGTAGCTCCTGCGGTTTCTGTATTTCCGGAGCGAGAGCAGCTCCGTGGGGACCTCGTTCCGCCGTGCCCCAAGGGCTTTGTAGATCCGCTTCGCTTCCGGCGAGAGGGTGCCGGGGAAGCGGTACTTCTTGCCGGTCGCCGTATCCTCGATGACCGCCGACTGGACGTCCAGCAATGTCTTGCGTATCTGTTCCACCGAGAGGTT
>JAIPGA010000060.1 GCA_021736445.1 Synergistales bacterium
GTCTTCCCGAATCCCCTCTGCCCGGGTCGGCGCGGCCCCTGAGCCACCTGCCTTCAGGGTCTCGGCGCACCAGCGGAGGCAGTGCGGACAAGACAAGGGCCGCCTATGCCCGATCATCCACCACACATCCTGCAATGCGCTAAATAAACTCGACAACACGCAGAAACTTCACCGCGTTAGTTGACTTCTGGGTTCGCGGGTGGTTTAATCTGTATACAATACAGTTGAAGGGGTGGGGAAAGATGTTCAAGGGACTACAGGCGCGTATGATGTTGTTTGTCGGCATTCTGGTGGTGGTGTTGCTGGCGGGGAGCTTCTACTTCCTCTACGGCAATTCCGGGGAGATCCTGCAGGACACCATCTCCAAGAGTGCGCTGGAAAAGGCGGAAGGCGGGGCAAAGACCGTAACGGAGTGGCTGACGGGTATCCGGACACAGGTGGAGGATCTCTCATTGGTCCCCGCCGTGACAAGCATGGAGTGGCAACAGCAGGAGCCCATCCTCGCCCGGATCGCCCAGCGGCACGACTACATCCTGGGCATATGGGCCTCAGGTACGGACGGGAAGTACACCTACACCGCCGGGGTCGGCGAAGAGGCGGCCACCGGCGACATCTCCTCCCGGGCCTACTTCAAGAAGGCCATGCGGACCGGGGAGAGCGTGGTCTCCCAGACCATCATCGACCAGGTGACCGGCAAGGCCATCGTCTGCATCGGCACGCCGCTCCGACGGGACGGGGAGGTAGTGGGGTTCCTCTGCGCCGATGTGACGCTGGCCGGGCTCCAGCAGCTGGCCAGGGAGATGCACCTCTTCGGTTTCGGTTACGGCTGGATCATCGACAACGAGCAGTACACCCTCGCCCACCCGCAGGACGATCTGCTGGGCAACAGACGTGTTCTCGACGAGGGCAACCAGGCGCTGCGGGAAATCGCACGGAAAATGGCCAATGGGGAGGAGGGCGTGCAGCGCTACCGCTTCCAGGGCGATGAAAAGATCCTGGCCTACGCTCCGGTCGAGCTGACCGGCTGATCTGTGGCCGTCGCCACGGAGAACAAGGACTTCATGGCCCCCCTGGGCAAGCTCCGCATCGGGAGCATGATCATCGCCGCCGTCGCCATTCTGATCGGCCTGGCCGCGGCCTTCTTCGTGGCCCGCAGCATCGCCACACCGATCAAGCTCGCCACCACACACGCACAGACCCTGGCCACCGGCGACCTGACCAACGATGTCCCCCAGGGCTTCCTCAAGCGGGGTGACGAGGTGGGCGACCTGACCCGGGCCTTCGACACACTGACCAGGAACCTCCGTGAGCTGGTGACCAAACTGAAGGACAACGCCGGCCGCCTGGGGAGCGCCGCCGAGAACCTGGCCTCCCTGGCGGAGGAGGAAAACGCCTCCATGGAGGAGATCCGCAGCTCCATCTCCGAGGTAAGCAGTCTGGCGGAGAACAACTCCGCCGCCGTGGAGGAGAGCAACGCCGGTGTGGAAGAGGTCAGCAGCGGCGCCCAGAACGCCGCCAGGTCGGCCTCCGAAGGCGCCCAGGCAGGCAACAAAACCCTGGAAGGGGCGCAGGCCTCCTCCCGGAGTGTGGACGAGACCATCGGACATATCGAAGAGGCGGGGAAGAAGGCCAAGGACGCCGAGGGGCGCATCCAGGAACTGGCCGGATCGGTGGAATCCATCAGCAACTTCGTGGGCGCCATCACCAACATCGCCGACCAGACCAACCTGCTGGCGCTGAACGCCGCCATCGAGGCCGCCCGGGCCGGCGAACAGGGACGGGGCTTCGCCGTGGTGGCCGAGGAGGTCCGCAAGCTCGCCGAGGAATCCGGCAAGGCCGCCGGCGAGATCTCCGAACTCATCGAGGGTCTCCAGCAGAACGCCAAGGCCTCCAGGGACGTCACCGGCGAGGCGGGGAAACTCATGGAACAGACCATCGACGCCTCCCACAGGACCAAGGACCAGCTCAAGGAGATGGTGGAACAGGTCCAGCAGGTGGTGGATTCCCTGAACAATATCGCCTCGGTCTCCCAGGAACAGGCCGCATCAAGTGAAGAGATGGCCAGCTCCATGGACACCCTGGCCCAGTCCACCCAGCAGCTCTCCGAGCTGGCCGGCGGTGTGAACACCTCCTCCGACGAGGTGGCCCAGGCCGCCGAGGGCGTCGCCAATGAGGCCCAGACCCTCACCCAGGCCGCCGAGGAGCTCGGCAGGATGCTGGAACGGTTCACGATCGACGAACAGAGCCGGGGGCTCCAGCCCGTCGCCTCAGACAAAGGGCAACGCCGTGCATAACGCTCAGGCGGCTGCCCCGAAGGCTCCGACCTGGTACACTGAGAGGACCGTCGACAAGCTGCACATGCAAGGAGGGAAGGCTCTATGGAAGAACAGTATGTGGTCTTTCGGATCGGAAGTGAGTACTATGGTCTGGGGATCAACGATGTCTGGGAGATCGTCCGCTGGCAGAAGACCACCAGCCTCCCCGGAGCGATGCCCTGCGTAGACGGCATCATCAATCTGCGGGGCAATGTGATCTCCGTGGTGAACCTCGCCCAGCGTCTGGGGATGCAGGAGGACGAATCCCTCGGCGAGGAGCAGCGGAAGCTGGTGGTGGTCAACCTCGGCGGCCGCGTCTTCGCCGTCAAGGTGGACGAGGTGGACGAGATCCTGCGGGTCACCGAGGACGAGGTCAGCGACACCTCGCTGCAGGAGGAGAGCATCAGCGAGGAGTTCATCAAGGGCATCTACAAAGGAGACGAGAAGCTGGTGGTGCTGCTGCAGCTGGACAACCTCTTCTCGGAGCAGGAGAAGGCCGCCCTCACCAAGCTGGGGGGCGAAAACAGCGCCGCGGAGACAGCCGCGGCCCCGTAACGACGCCGCGCAGGCCTTCGGGCCGGCAGGGGAAACGCTGCGGGTCCGGCCTTCGGCTGCTCCGCCAACCGCTGCCGTCGCCGCATTGGTACGCCCCATCCGGTAGGCCGGCAGGCCCGGAAATGATATACTGTCACCTGTCACTCTCCCCAGCCGGCGGCCGGGTTCCACGGCTGCCGGCTGGAACCCTCCCGGCGCCGGCCGGAGCGAAAACCCAGGGAGAACGCAGACAGGGAGGAACCATAGATATATGCCCTATGAAGAATACGCCGGTCTTTCCGATCCAGTGCTGGTTATCGCCACCGACTTCACCGTGCTCTACGTCAACCCCTCCTGGGAAGCGCTGACGGGTTTCGACCGCCGCGAGGTGCAGGGAGCCACGCCTCCCTATCCCTGGCGGATCGACGGATCCGGACCGGCAACGGCGGAGGATATCGAGCAGGAGATCCTCCAGTGCGAATGGCAGGCCGAAGTCCCCATCCGCCGCAAGGACGGGACCCAACTGTGGATACGCATCCTCCCCGCCCTGATCAGGGAAGAGGGCCGCTCCCCCTATGTCGTCTCCCGATGGCGGGACATCACCCCCGAGAAGAGCACGGAACAGAACCTGCTCGCCAAGGCCTGGGAGATGCAGCGGCTCCTGGACACGGCGGATGCCCAGCTCTTCTCCCTCCGCGACAGCCGGCACTACGGCTTTGCCAACAAGGAGCACGCCGCATTTCTGGGGCGCTCACCGGAAGAACTCCAGGGCAGGGACCTCTACGATATCTTTCTCCCCAGGGAAGCGGACGTCTGTGTCGCCGGCAACCGCCAGGTGATGGAGACAGGCCGCCCCCTGTGGAGCGACGAGTGGGTCACCAACGGAAAGGGCGAGCGCCGCCTGCTCTCTGTACGCAAATCACCGGGCTTCGACAGCAACGGGAACGTGGCCTACCTGGTCTGCGCGGCCGCGGATGTGACCGAGCAGAGGTTGTCCTGGCAGGAGGAACTGCGGCACCGCGAGGAAGCCCTGGAGAGCATGGCCAATTACGATCAGCTCACAGGCCTGCCCAACGGACGCTCCTTCGCCCAGACCCTCCAGCGCCTCTCCCGCCGGGTGGGACAGGGCAACGGCCACGATGCGCTCTTCGCGATCGACATCGACAACATCAAAACCATCAACAGCGCTCTGGGCCACGACCTGGGCGACCGGCTGATCAAGGCCATCGCCTACCGGCTGCAGGATGCGGTGCGGGAAGGCGACACCCTGGCCAGGATCGGCGGAGACAACTTCATGCTCCTGGCCCGGAATCTGGCCAGCGCCCAGGATGCCGAAGAGATGGGGACCCGTCTCTGTGAAGCGGTGTCCCGCAGCCCCTTCACCATAGGCGACCAGAGTCTCCATCAGCAGATCAGCGTGGGCTACAGCGTCTCCCCCGACGACACCGCCTCCCTCCCGGAACTGGAGCGGCGGGCCCACACGGCGCTTCTGGAAGCCAAGGGGAAACCCGATACGGTCCACCTCCACCGCTACACCACCGTCCAGGACACCGTCACCTCGCGCTTCTCCCTGGAACAGGACCTCTACAAGGCGCTCCAGGAGCGGGAATTCGCCCTGCACTACCAGCCCCATGTGGATCTGGACAGCTGCCGGGTGATCGGCGCGGAGGCTCTGCTGCGCTGGCAGCACCCCAAGTACGGCTTCATCCCTCCGGATCATTTTATCCCCATTCTGGAGGAGACGGGGCACATCAACACCGTAGGCGCACGGGTGCTGCAGAGTGCCTGCCGGCAGATCCGGCAGTGGCAGAACCAGCAGAACCCCCGTCTGCTGGTCACCATCAACAGCTCTGTCCAGGAGCTCTACAACCCCCAGTTCGTCCCCACCCTCACCGCAGCCCTGGAAGAGTGCGGCGCCCTCTCCTCCTCTCTCGGCGTGGAGATCACCGAGACCATCGCCATGCACGACCTGGAGAGCGTCAAGAAGGTGCTCGCACAGCTGAAGGAGCTCGGCGTGACCATCCTGATCGACGATTTCGGCACCGGCTATTCCTCGCTCAATATCCTGCACAGAATCCCCGCCGACATCGTGAAGATCGACCGATCCTTCATCAGCACCCTTGAGGAGGACGCGAACAGCCGCACCATGGTGCGCGCCCTCCTGGGCATGTGCCGCCAGCTGGGCAAGAAGTCCCTCGCCGAGGGCATCGAGACGCCGGGGCAGCTCCAGATGCTCCGGGACTACGGCTGTCACTACGGCCAGGGCTACTACTTCGCCAAACCCGCCCCGGCGGCAGAGCTGTTCACCCCCGAGCGGGTGCGGCAGGGATTCTGCCCCTGACAGGCGTCTGCCGAAGAGACACGCCACACACCGCGGTACCGCCGGATACATTCATAGTCGCCGCCCCCCTGTCCCGCAGTGGGCGATCCCAGGCATTCCCCGACCAACGACCGCCATAGTGCCCCCTCTCGGTACCTGAAATTGAGACTCTACACCCTGTTGCGTCCGCTTCCCGTTGGAGTAGGATGTGAGACCTGAGGTGTTCCGGGATCGGTGTATCATGGAATGCCCTATACAAGATAAAGGAGGCGTCCCAATGGCTTTCTCGGACAACGCCCTGACCATACTCAAAAAACGCTACCTGCGGGAGGACGAGACACCGGAGGAGATGCTGCGGCGCACCGCTTCGGCCGTGGCGTCGTCGGAACCGGAGGAACAGCGCGCCCACTGGGAGGAGCGCTTCTATCAGCTTATGGAGCGGCTGGAGTTCCTCCCCAACTCCCCCACACTGATGAACGCCGGCAAGCCTGACGGCCAGCTGGCGGCCTGTTTCGTCCTGCCTGTGGACGACAGCATGGAATCCATCTTCTCCACGCTGAAACAGACGGCGCTGATCCACAAATCCGGCGGCGGCACGGGCTTCAACTTCTCATCCCTCCGCCCGGCAGGCGACCTGGTGAGCACCACCAACGGCGTGGCCTCGGGGCCGGTCTCCTTCATGGGCATGTTCGACCTCTCCACGGATGTGGTGAAACAGGGCGGCACCCGCCGGGGCGCCAACATGGGCATCCTCAACTGCGACCACCCGGACATCCTGGACTTCATCCGGGCCAAGACAGAGGAGGGCCGCCTGCGCAACTTCAACATCTCCGTAGGGATCACCGACGCCTTCATGGAGGCCGCCCGGGACAACCAGCCCTGGGATCTGGTCAACCCGCGCACCGGCGTGGTCGCCGAAACCGTGAACGCCCGGGAGCTCTTCGAGACCCTGGTCCACGCCGCCTGGGCCACCGGCGACCCCGGCCTCATCTTTCTGGACCGCCTGGAGGAGGGCAACCCCACACCACATGTGGGCACCATCGACGCCACCAACCCCTGCGTCACGGGGGATACCTTCGTGCTGACCGACCAGGGGCCGAAGACCGTCAGAGAGTGCCTGGGAACACAGCAGAGGCTCATTGTCAACGGGACGCCCTGCGACACCACGGAGGCAGGCTTTTTCGCCACCGGCACCAAGCCGGTGATGCGTCTCCGCACCAGGGAGGGCTACAGCCTGCGCGCCACGGAGGACCACCCGGTCCAGCGGGTAACCGAAACAACACGCACCAACATCCGGGTGGAGTGGGCCGGCGCAGGTGAGCTGAAGCCCGGAGACAGGGTGATGCTCCACAACCACCGCGGGCTCCCACCACGCTGGGAGGGCCTCTACGGTGACAGCGAGGGCTATCTTCTGGGTCTGCTCACCGGCGACGGCACGCTGAAAAACGACAAGGCGCTGCTCTCGGTATGGACGGAAGAGGCGCAGGCGGCAGGCGGCGAATGCTATCCCGCCGATGTGGCAGGTATCATGGAAACGGCGGCGACAGGGGCCCGGCAACTCCCCCACAGGAGCGACTTCGCCGGGTGGTGGAGGGTGGAGGGACGAAGCGGATACCGCCTCTCCCTCTCGGCACTGAAAGAGATCGCCCTCTCCCTTGGGATGACACCGGGGAACAAGACCATCACCCCGTACCTGGAAACGGCCACATCTTCGGCGTTTGCCGCAGGCTTCCTGCGGGGTTTTTTCGACGCCGACGCATCGGTGCAGGGCACCCGGCAGAAGGGGATCTCCATCCGGCTCGCCCAGAGTGACCTGCCGCGGCTTGAAGCCGTGCAGCGGATGCTCGCCCGCTTCGGTGTCATCAGCACCATCTACAGAGACAGGCGCCACGCCGGCACGGCCAGCCTGCCCGACGGCAGGGGAGGCTCCGCCGACTACACGATCAGCGCACAGCACGAACTGGAGATTGCAGGCGACAACATCCCTGTCTTCGCGGAGCGGATCGGCTTCAGCGACACCGTCAGGGAACGGCGGCTTTCCGACGCCATGAACGCCTACCGCCATACGCCCAACCGCGAGCGCTTCACCGCCACCGTTGCATCGGTCACCCCCGACGGCACCGAGGAGGTCTACGACGTCCAGGTGCCCGGGGCGAACGCCTTTGACGCCAACGGCCTGGTGGTGCACAACTGCGGCGAACAACCGCTGCTGCCCTATGAGGCCTGCAACCTGGGCTCCGTCAACCTTTCGCTGATGGTGGAAAATGGGGAGATCCTCTGGGACAGGCTGGCGGAGACCGTGGATGTCTCGGTGCGCTTCCTGGACGACGTGATCGACGTCAACCGCTATCCTCTGGACGAGATCCGCAATCTGGCCCTGGGCAACCGCAAGATCGGTCTGGGTGTCATGGGCTGGGCGGAGATGCTCTTCAAGCTGCGCATCCCCTACAACTCCACGGAGGCCACCGATCTGGCCCGGGAGCTGATGGCCTTTTTCAACACCAAAGCCCACGAAGCCGGCGTCCGCCTTGCCGAGGAGCGCGGCCCCTACCCGAACTGCCGGGGGGAACGGCGGCGCAACGCCACGGTCACCACCATCGCCCCCACCGGGACCATCTCGCTCATCGCCGAGTGTTCCTCGGGCATCGAACCGGTCTTCGCCCTGCACCACACCCGCAAGGCCTTCGGCACCGACGAGCTCACCTACGTGAACGGCACCCTCAAAGAGGAGCTGGACAAACAGGGCGTGGACGACCTGGCGGAGCTGCCTGAAGCGATGCAGCGGGTCTTCGTGACGGCCCACGATATCGAACCGGAGTGGCATGTGCGCATGCAGGCCGCCTTCCAGGAGCATGTGGACAACGCCGTCTCCAAGACCATCAATCTCCCCCATACAGCCACCCGGGAGGATGTGGAGGGCGCCTACCTGCTCTCCTTCCGGCTCCGCTGCAAGGGCATCACCGTCTACCGCGACAGCTGCAAGAGCGAGCAGGTGCTCTACACCCCGAAGAGGAACGCCCCCGGGGAAGGGGAAGAAGGAACGGCGCGGCACCCCCGGCAGCGACCGCAGCTGCTCACGGGAAAGACCATCAAGATGCCCACCTCCTTCGGCAACCTCTACCTGACGGTCAACGAGATCGACGGCTCGCCCTTCGAGCTCTTCGCCACACTGGGAAAGAGCGGCAAGGACACCCAGGCCCACACGGAGGCGCTGGGCCGGCTGATCTCCCTCTCCCTCCGGAGCGGCGTGGCCATGCAGGAGATCATCGACCAGCTGCGGGGCATCGGCGGCAGCCAGCCCGTCTGGGACGAGGAGGGCGTGATCCTCTCGCTGCCCGACGCCATCGCCAGAGGGCTGGAACGGGCCACCGGCTCGGTCTCCCATGTGCCGGCGGCGGACATGTGCCCCTCCTGCGGCGCACTGCTGGTACGCGAGGAAGGCTGCGTGAAGTGCCCCAGCTGCGGCTATTCCAAGTGCTGACCTCGTCACCGGCGGGGCACGCGACGCCTCCGACGCTCAGGACAGAGGTGCGCTGGGGGGAAGACCGGCTCGCGAAGACCCGGAGCATGGCTCCAGCACAATGCATGCAGAGGGAAGAAGGGATCGCATGACACCGAAAGAGGAACTCCAGACGGAAGAACGGCGGGAACTGGGGATACCCCGCACGGCGGCGTGGTTCGAGGGCTTTGTGGCCTCCTATGCCGATCCGGAGGGAACGCTCCACCCCATGATGGAGCTGAAGCGCAAACACAGCTACCGGGTGGCCGGGTTCGCCAGGCGTATCGCCGAGGGGCTGGAATGGGAACCACGCCTGCGGCAGCTGGCGACCGCCGTGGGGCTTCTCCACGATGTGGGGCGCTTCCCCCAGTACGCCACCTGGCAGACCTTCCTGGACCGAAAGTCCGTGGACCACGGCGAGGAGGGCTATCGGGCGCTCACGAAAGGCTTCCCCTTCGGCGAACTCTGTCCGGAAGAGAAGGAAGAGCTGCTCGCCGCCGTGCGGTACCACAACAAGAAGAGCCTTCCCGACGATCTGCCGGAAGCGTATCTGCCGCTGGCCCGGCTGATCCGGGATGCCGACAAGCTGGATGTCTTCGAGGTGGTGGGTGTCCACATCGACGCGGGAACCATCGGAGAGCTGCTGCCCGGTATCGACAGGGAGGGCCCCGTCTCGCCCGCCGTGGCCGACGAGGTCCGGGCGACCGGCCAGGCCTCCTACGACAATGTCTCCAGTCTGCGGGACTTCCTCACCGTCCAGCTCACCTGGGTCTACGACCTGAACTATCCGCCCTCTTTTGGTATACTTTCGGAACGCAACTCGCTGCGCCACCTGGTGCGCTTTCTCCAGCCCCAGCCGCAGGTGGCGGACCTGGTGGCCAGTGCGCTGGACCACGTGGAACGCGCCTCGGCGCAACCGTGAACACAGGACAACGACTGGATATCCCCAGCCCACAACAAGAGGAGTGACCACATGAATTTTGCATGGAAGAACGCCTGGAACCGACGGACGCGGCAGTTACGGCCCTCGGTAATCCAGGAGATGATGGACCTGGCGCGGCAGCCCGGCGCGCTCTCCTTCACCGCCGGCGAACCCTCCGGGGACCTCTACCCCACCTGCGAACTCCGGACCTGCCTGGACCGGACCCTGGC
Source organism: Synergistales bacterium (assembly GCA_021736445.1). Lineage (NCBI taxonomy): Bacteria > Thermotogati > Synergistota > Synergistia > Synergistales > Synergistales bacterium. The sequence goes on from JAIPGA010000060.1 coordinate 9,821, forward strand.
GGCCCACCCGGAGAGCCTGGGCTATCCGCCCATCAAGGGCTACATCGGCCTGCGGGAGTGGATCGCCGACAGGATGCAACGCAACAGCATCTCCCGGGACAGGGTAGACCCCGAGGGGATACTGGTGACCAACGGCTCCCAGGGCAGCATCAACCAGATGGCCCAGCTCTTCCTCGAAGAGGGGGACGCCATCATGCTGGAGGATCCCTCCTACCCGGAGGCCATGACCACCTTCCGGCGGGAATGCGCCGATCTGCTGCCGGTCCCCATGGACGAACACGGCCCGCTGCCGGAAGCCATGGAACGGCACCTGCACCAGAAGAAGGTGCGCTTTTTCTACACCATCCCCACCTACCAGAACCCCATGGGCTGCTCCACCAGTGTGGAGCGCAAGAAGGCCATCCTCGAACTGGCCCGGAAGCACGATTTCTTCATCGTCGAGGACGACCCCTACCGGGATCTCTGCTACGAGGGGACACCGCCGGAGACCTACCTGCACCTCGCCGGCAACGACGACCGGGTCATCTACCTGGGCAGCCTCTCCAAGGTGCTCGCCCCCGGTATCCGCTGCGGCTGGATGGCCGCCCCGCGGGAGGTGGCCGACAAGGCGGTGCAGCTGCGGCTGACCCTGGAGATCGGCATGCCCGAGTTCCTCCACCGCGCCGTCCACGAGCTGCTGACCACAACGGACTTCGACGGACATCTGACGGCACTCCGGGACACCTACCGCAGTCGCCGGGACGCCCTCGTCGCGGCCGTGGACAGGCACCTCGTTCCTATGGGCCTCTCCTACCCGCGGCCTGAAGGCGGTTTCTTCCTCTGGGCCACCGGGGAACGCATCGGCAGGGACAGCATGGCCTTCGCCCGCTTTGCGGCCAAAGAGGAGAAGGCCGCCGTCGTCCCCGGCGTGATCTTCAACACCGACCCCGACGCCTCAGCCCCGGCGATCCGGCTCTCCTTCGCCAAGGCCTCCGAAGACCAGACCGACGAAGGCATGCGCCGCATCGCCAAGGCCCTGGAACGCTTCGCCTCCGCCTAGTCGGCCGAACAAGGAAGAACAAGGGGGGCAGCTACGCACCAGGCGCTCCTGCGCAGCTGTCCCCCTCACATTCTCCACCGGCCGGACAGAACCGCCTTCAAAATCGGGGACGAACCCGCACAGGCAGGTTCGTCCCTATTCTTCCTTTTCTATGTTCTCGCCCAGAACGTACATCTCTCCGCTTCCCACAGAGGTCTTGATCTGTCCCTCAAGCCGGAGTGGAGTGCCCTCCTTCTGGGTTTCCAGCCACTCTTTGAGCTCCTCGTCATAGACACGGACCATAATGAAATCGTGGCGCGGATTGCCCCGGTTGTCCATGCTGTCCTGCTTGAGGGAGAAGCGGAGGTAGTCGCCGAGGCGGTTCTCCTGGTGCTGGGCGCCCTTGACGAAGTGCAGCGCTCCCACAAGCCGAACGGAATTCATAGGTGAAGCCATCGCAATCATCCCCTTTCGGTGAAATCGCGTTTTCTGTACTGTGTACTATACCCCAATCGGCGGAAAAGAAATACCGCCGACGAGACTTTCAGAATCGTACATCAAAACCGGTCAGTTCGTCGGAAGGCTTTTCATCGTGGGCTTCCACGTGCTGGACTACGGCCATACGCGGCCCCCGCTCGGCCCAGGATTCCATGGTATACACGGCGGTGGGCTCGCCCTGGATAACGAGTTCCACCCGTCCGTCCGCCAGGTTGCGCACCCAGCCTGCTACCCCGAGCTCGCGTGCCTTATGCACTGCCGTATGCCTGAAGCCGATTCCCTGTACCATACCGGCCAGGAAGAGGTGACGACGTATCCTGTCCATAGAATTCCTCCTCTTGCCTATCATTCTCTATCCCAAGGATACCATTACTGTGGTAGGATAGTGGAGTCAATTCCACACTGGAACGCACACACATTCAAAACAAGTGAAGGAGGAGATTGGTATGAACGCTGCACCAGTAAAGAGACGTCTCATGACCGCCGCCGTAACAGCCGTGGCACTTCTGTTCGCCCTATCCTGCGCCGCATTCGCCGCCGCACCGGACGTGGAGTATATCGCACCGGGCCCCTCGTACTTTACGGGAGAAGACCCCCACGTGGTAATCCACCTCAGCTCCGTGGCGGGCTGGGCCAAGGGGATCGATACCATCAGGGCCACGCTGACCCCGGAAGGGACGCCGCCGCCCCCGAAGGAATACAACGATGTAATGCAGTTTTTCAGCCGCCTCGGCGAGACCCGGATCGTCGGCGGGCAGCGCGGACTGCTGCTGATGTACCGTGGTGTGACAGAGGTCGACGGCGAGACCTTCAGGGAGCAGTACGATCACTTTATCAGCCTCCTTCAGGGGGAAGGGGTGGACAAGGCCACCTTCGAAGCCGACCTCGGCGAGAACGTCACTCCTCTGAATATCCTCGATTCCGAGGGCGTCACCATCTACACCGCGCTGCTCACCCTTGAAGAGGGCGTCTACCTGCTCACCGCCGAGAGCCTCTCCGGCCTGAGCGACCTCGGCAGGAGGGGCGCCTACGAGCAGGAGCGCGCTGCCTCCGAATCAAAGGACAAAGAGGCTGCAGATGAGCCCGACCAGAGCTTCGTCCGGTTCGTCTACCCCGACGTGATGGAGGTCTTCGAAGACTTCCCGCTCCTCAAGTCGGAGGATCAGCTACCTGACGAGCCCTTCGTCGCCGAAATCACCTTCCGCAAGGACGAGTACGGCGCCTCGGCCAACTTCGACAGCAACGCGGCCCAGTTCTTCCGGGAGGAGGCCATGACCGCAGAGGGTGCGCCGGAACCCTCCTTCATCGGCGGGGACGCCATCCTTGGCTTTCTCACCCTTCCCGGCCTGAGCAGCAGGTTCGACCTCGCCACGGACGTTCTGCCCACCCTTCAGGGCGAGAACCGCATGGTGGCGGAGCAAGGGGTCCAGATGGCGGCCCAGTTCGGCTTCACCCCGGAGGATATCACCAAGCTCGTCACCGGCCCGATCATGGCTGCCTTCGGCGGCTCGGCCATATCGCCCATCGGCCCGGTGCCCGGCCTGTACCTGAAGGTCGACAACGACGCCGGTGCGGTGAACACGAAGCTCGTGGAAACACTCTTCCGCAACGCCGACCAGATGGGTGTGCCCATGGTGCCCATCTCCTCGGACAGGTGGACCACGGCCTACGCCACCAAGGGATTCGCCACCATCACCCTGGCGGCAAACGACGACAGCTTCTTCTTCGGCCTGCTGGACCCGGAAAAGCTCGGAGAAGCCGCCCAGCCGGTGAGCAGCATCCAGGGATTCGCCGCCACGCCCGCCATGGGGACCATGGCCGTTTCGCTGAGCCACCTGGACACGCTGGTGGACCGTCTGGGCAGACAGCTGGAGATGATGGTCCCCGAGGAGAAGGAGATCGCCATGGCCAGAGAGGCCATCCACAAGGCGCTGGCCAGGCTGGAGGTCTTCTACATCCAGCGGACCTCGCCGGATTCCATGGAAGCCGGCGTCTGGTTCCGCAACGAAACTACCCAGTAAGGGCAATCTGAAAACAGCGAAGGACCCCGGCACCCCTCCCCCCGCCTCCCATGGGGGGAGGGGTGCCCCACATAGGAGGGATAGCATGCACAAGGCTCTACCGCAACACGCCAAGACAGCAGCCACGCTGATCGCCACCGTCACCTGTCTCCTGGCGCTCTCCGCCGCCGCCCAGGCCTGGAGTCCCGCACCCCGGGTCTACGACGGCCCCCAGGTGGAGGACCTCTACCTGGTCATCTACAGCGACCCCGACGCCCAGGTGCTGGCCATGGAGCAGGGGGAGCTGGACATAGCCGGCGACATCACCAGGCCCGTGGACATCCAGCGGCTCAATCAGGCCGAGACGGTGGACCTCTCCGTCGCCGAGGGATTCCACCTCTTCATGATGGGCTGGAACCTCCGCGCCGAACCCTGGGACCGCCTGGAGCTGCGGCGGGCCGCGGCCTGCGCCATCCCCCGCATGGAACTGGTGCGGGATATCTTCCAGGGCTACTCCGTGCCGGTGGACAGCTACCTGCCCCCGGCGTCGCCCTACTTCACCGCCGATACAAAACACTACCCCTACGACCCTGAGACCGCCAAAGAGATCCTGAAGGAAGCTGGATGGAGCTGGTCCGACGGGGGCACGCTGATCCCGCCGGGAGGAAGCAAGCCGCTGGAGGAGCTGGAGCTCCTCTCGCCGGCGTCGGGGATGGCGCCCACCACGGCGGAGCTTGCCCGGCGGCTCGCCAAGCACCTGCGGGCCATCGGCCTGCCCGTGAAGGTGGAGCCCCTGGATTTCTCGGTGATGGTGGAACGACTCAACCGCCACGAGTTCGACATGTACCTGCTGGCCTGGGTGCTCACCCGCGACCCCGACAGCCTCTACGCTTTCTACCACTCCTCCATGGACATGGAGGGCGGCTACAATCTCACCGGCTACCACGACGAAACAACCGACAGGCTGCTGGAAAAGCTGAAGTTCGCCCCCTCGCCTGAAGCCGCGGAAGGGACGGCCTTCCGTTCGCAGAAACGCCTCGCCGAAGAGCTGCCGGTGCTGCCGATCTACTCGCGCTACTCCATCGCCGCCGTGGGGAGCAGGTGGCAGGGAACAGTGGTCACCGACGTTGTCACCGCCGACAACCAGTGGTCGCTGCTCCATATGCACACCCCCGGCGGGACGAAGGAGCTCCACTGGGCGCTCGGCGGCGAACCGCGGCCGCTGAACCCGCTGGCGGCAGGCAGCGCCCTCTCCTGGGAGGTGCTGGGCCACCTCTACGGATCACTGCTTTCCATCAACCCCGAAACTCTGGGCGACGTGCCCTGGCTGGCCACGGAGTGGGACATCGACGTGACCGAAGAGACCTCCACCCTGCACTTCACCCTCCGCAAGGGGGTGCAGTGGCACGACGGCGAGCCGTTCACCGCAGAGGACGTGAAGAGCACCATCAGCTACCTGCAGAAAGAGCGCATCCCCCGCTACTGGGACAGCGTGCGCGACGTAAAGGAAGTCACCAGCAACGGCAACGAGGTGACGGTCACGCTTTCCACACCCTCCTACTGGCATCTCCACGGCATCGGCGGACTCCCCGTCATGCCCGCCCATATCCTGGAAGACGTGGAGGACTGGAAGAGCTGGCAGCCGGCATCGACTGAACACCCCGAGAGGGAAGATCTGACGCTTCTGGTGGGCACAGGTCCCTTCGTCTTCGCCGGGTACAAGCCGGGCGAGTTCGTCCACCTCCGTCGCTTCGACGGCTTCTGGGGACGGAACCAGTAACCGGCGGGATGTGCAACACCCTGTACCGGCATCCGCGACGCCGGCCACCGGCACGATAGGGCTCTTTGACGACGTTAAGCAGCGGCGAACCTGCAGGCAAGCGAAACAGAAGGTGGCTGCAACCGGGGTCTTCCGGCGGCAGCCCCCTTCTCTATGTCACGGGAGTGAAAGGGCGTCCAGGGCGGCATCTGGAGCAGACGACGGGAGCACCGCTTCCTGCA
>JAIPGA010000061.1 GCA_021736445.1 Synergistales bacterium
CGCCAGGCCCCGTGTTCTGTTATAGTAGGCGGTATACCCTGCAGCGGCAGCCCGCTGCAGGGGCGCGAGGGTTCGGGCTTTCGTAAGGAGGAGGGGTTCCGTTGCGGTTACTGCCTGCAGAGGTTGTCGGGAACACGGTGGCCGAGCTTGTCCTGGAGGCCTCCGTCGCTGTGGGCGCCGACGTCCGATCGGCGCTGGAGGGTGCTGTGGAACGGGAGGAGAGCCCCATGGGCCGCGGCGTTCTGGAGGACATCCTCGCCAATCTCGATATCGCCCGGGAGGATCGGGTGGCGGTCTGTCAGGACTGCGGGACGGCGGTGGTCTTCGTGGAGCTCGGACAGGAGGTGCTCCTGACGGGGGGGTCCCTGGAAGAGGCCGTGGACGAAGGGGTCAGACAGGCCTACCGGGACGGCTATCTGCGGAAGTCCATCGTCGCCGATCCGCTCTATGACCGTGTCAATACCGGTGACAACACGCCGGCGGTTGTCCACCTCCGTTCCGTTCCGGGAGAGCGTGTCCGCATTGCCGTGGCGCCCAAGGGCATGGGGAGCGAGAACATGAGCGCCCTGAGGATGATGAAAGCCGCCGACGGCGAGGAAGGGGTGCTGGCGTTCGTCACCGAAACGGTGCGCACCGCCGGGCCGAACCCCTGCCCGCCTGTCGTCGTCGGCGTGGGTATCGGGAGCGACTTCGAAGGGGTGGCTCTGCTGGCCAAGCGTGCGCTGCTGCGGCCGCTGGGCAGCCGCAATCCCGACGGGCGGTACGCCGACCTGGAAGGGAAGATCCTGGAACGGGTCAACAGGCTGGGTATCGGTCCCGGCGGCTATGGAGGCAGGGTGACGGCCCTGGGGGTGCAGGTGGAGCATGCGCCGACCCACATCGCCGGGATGCCTGTGGCCGTCAATATCTGCTGTCACGCCGACCGCAAGGCGGAACGCCTGATCTGAGGGGGGAGACCATGACCGAGGGCACACTGCTGCGTATCTCTGCGCCGCTGGACGGGAAGACAGTGGGGTCGCTCCGGGCCGGAGACCGGGTATTGCTGGACGGCACCGTCTACACCGCCCGGGACGCGGCCCACAAGCGGCTTGTGGAGGCCATTGAGGCCGGAGCGACGCTTCCCATACCGCTGGAAGGGCAGGTGATCTACTATGTCGGGCCCTGCCCTGCCCGGCCGGGAGCGGTGATCGGGCCCGCCGGACCGACCACCAGCTACCGCATGGATCCCTACACCCCCGTGCTGCTGGAACGGGGACTCAAGGGGATGATCGGCAAGGGGAAGCGCGGCCCCGAGGTGATCGCCGCCATCAGGAAGCACCGGGCTGTCTATCTCGGCGCCACCGGCGGTGCCGCGGCGCTTCTGGCCCGGTCGATCACGGCGCAGCGGATCGTGGCCTACGGGGATCTGGGGCCCGAGGCGCTCCGCGAGCTGACTGTGGAGGCCTTCCCGGCGACCGTGGTGGTTGACGCTTCCGGACGGGATCTCTACAGTGAGGGGCCGCAGGCCTACGGGAGATAACCTGCAGCAACTCGGACGAGAGCGCGTTGAGTGGGGGGGAACAGTATGTCCTTGTGGAAAGGAACACGAGCGTGGGTGGATCTGCATAGCGAAGAGGTGACCTACGAGACAGTCTCCGAACATGAGGCGCGACGCTGGGGAGGCATGAAGGGCCTCGCCATGCCCGTGCTCCTGGAGCATCTCGAAAGCAGTACGGAGCCGCTGGGGCCGGACAATGTCTTTGTCCTTGCCGCCGGTCTGCTGAACGGCGTCGCCTTTCCGGGGGTCTGCCGTTACGGCGCCTATGCCCGAAGCCCGCTGACAGGCGGTTTCGGGGAGAGCGAAGCCGGGGGCTACTTCGGGCCGGGCATGAAAAACCAGGGGATCGAGGCCATTGTGGTTACCGGACGGGCAGACCGGCCGGTCTACCTCTGGGTGGAAGAGGGCGCCGTGGAGATCAGAGACGCCGCCGCGCTCTGGGGCTCCGAGAACGCCCAGGTGCAACAGGGGCTCCGGGACAGCCACGGCGAGGTGACCGTTGTCTCTATCGGTCCGGCCGGCGAGAAGTGCGTGCGCTACGCCTGCATCATCAACGACCTGCACCACGCCAACGGCCGCACCGGCATGGGGGCCGTCATGGGCTGCAAGAACCTCAAGGCGGTGGCCTGCCCGGCGCCGAAACCGGAGCCGCCGGCAAAGCCGGAGCTGTTCAAGGCCTGCCACGAAAGCTTCCGCGACTGGAAGGAGAACCCCCTGGCCTGGGGGCTGCACGAGAACGGCACCTCGGCAGGGGTGATGGCGCTCAACCTGGGCGGGATCCTGCCGACCAGAAACTTCAGCGAAGGGGTCTTCGACGGCGCCAAAGCCATCGACGGCAAGACCATGACGGAGCGACTCCTCAAGGACCGGATCGGCTGTTTCGCCTGCTCCGTGCGCTGCAAACGGGTTGTCGAAGGGGGCGCCTACGACGTGGACGCACGGTACGGCGGACCGGAGTACGAGACCCTCGGCGCCTTCGGCTCGCTCTGCGGCGTCGACGATCTCGATGCCCTCTGCAAGGCCCACGAGCGCTGCAACGCCCTCGGCCTGGACACCATCTCTACAGGTGCCGGCATCGCCTGGGCTATGGAGTGCGTGGAACAGGGCATCCTCACCTCCGAGGAGACCGGTCTGGACGGCTTCGGCGATACCAGGGGGATGCTCGCCGCCATCGAGCGCATCGCCGCGCGGAGCGCCTTCGGCCGTGTCCTCGCCGACGGGGTGCGGAGTGCGTCCCAGGCAGTGGGCAAGGGCAGCGACCGCTTCGCCATGCATGTGAAAGGCCAGGAGCTGCCCATGCACGACCCCCGGGGGAAGGTGGCCCTCTCCCTGGCCTACGGCGCCGCTGCGGCGGGGGCGGACCACATGCAGTTTCCCCACGACTCCATGTTCAAGCAGGAAGGCTTTCCGCTGGAAACGATGAAATGCCTGGGGGTCAACGACCCCTTCGATCCGCTGACCTTCGATAACGAGAAGCTCCGCGGGGTGGCCTCCATGTGGCGCTACTGGACGCTTTTCAACCACCTGGGGGGCTGTTTCTTCGTCTTCGCGCCCCGCAGCCATTTCCGCGCCTCCCGGCTTCCCCAGCTTGTGGAGGCCGCCATGGGGTGGGAGACCTCGCTCTACGAGCTGCTGGCCATGGCCGACCGGGGACTGGCCGCCGCAAAGATGCTGAACCGGCGGCTCGGCATCGGCCCCGAGGAGGACAGGATCCCCCACCGCCTCACCGAGGCGATCCCCGAGGGGCCCTCGGCGGGCCGGCGTGTCGACCGGGCGGAGTTCGAGACGGCCCTGGAGACGCTGAACACCCTCATGGGATGGGACAGCGAGGGGCAGCCTACCGAAGAGACCCTTCTGCGGCTCGGTCTGGAGGAGTACAGCCTTGTCGATTCCGGCCGGTGCGGGGGAGACGGGAAGGCGGAATGAACCAGGCCCTTGTCGTCGCTGCAGTGATCGCCGCGGGGATCGCGGGGTACTACTCGCCCATCCCCGCCGGCGCACTGGTGGGTGGACTGATAGGCGGCCTGGCGGCCAAGGCCGTACTCGGGCTGGGCGTGGAGAAGATCACCCTGCTCTCGGTGATCTCCCAGATGCTGGTGGCCTATGTTATCGTAGAGCGGTCCGATCTGAGCTCCGTGCGGATGCTGCCCCGGTATATCCCCGTGGCGATCCTCTACAGTCTTGTGCTGCTCTGCTTCAGTCTGGTGATGGCCTGGGTGCTCTCCAGGTGGCTGGGGCTGGACTGGGTGACGGCGATCTTTGCGACACCCCCGGGCGGCCTCTCCGGTTTGGGTCTGGCCGCCACGGAGGTGGGGGCGAATGCGCCCATCGCCCTGCTGTTCCACGTGATCCGGGTGGTTCTGGTCATGACCCTGGTGCCGCTGGTGGCCTCCGTTCTCGAACGCTTTCTGTAGCGGCCTCAGACGGGGATGATCAGCATGGGGCAGCGGCTTTCGTTGATCACCACCTCTGCGGTGGTGCCCACGAAGAGCTGCCAGAGCTCGCTGTGCAGGGAGAGCCCCAGCACCAGCAGCGACGGATCGAGCTCCTCGATGGTCTGCTTCAGCGTCTCCTCCAGTTCCCCGCTTTCGATACGCGTCGCCGCTTCGGGAGCCCAGGAGCTGATGGACTCCTTCACCGTCTGCAGCGCCTCGTCGGCGGTGGTGATCAGCTCCTCGGCCCTTGAGGGGTCCTCCAGCGGAACGGCGTGGACCAGTGTCAGCGAGTAGGCCGTACCGGCCAGGGCGTTTTCCAGCGCCGCAAACATCGTTTCGGTGCGTTCCGGGTCGAGGTCGGTGGCGACCACCACATGATGCTGCGGGGGGGAGACGGGCAGTTTCCGCTCCTCCCCCACATCGATGAGCAGCTGGGGCAGGGCGAGCTTGCGCACGAAGCCGGCTTTGTCCTGTCCCGGTTCGACAAGATAGGAGACCAGCGTGCAGCCGTGTTCGCCCGCGATCCGTCGCGCCACCTCCGCCTCGTCACCCGCTTCAACGATATGGCGGACCGGGATGCCCCGTTCACGGAGCGAGCGGCTTGCCTCCGCCAGGCGGTCCTCCGCCTCGGAGACATAGTTGGGTGTCTCCACACCGGCCACGGTGTCGACCACATGCAGGAGCACGAACTCCGTTTCCTTCCAGGACATGTGCTCGGCCAGCCAGAGAAGCCCCTGTTCCGAAAGCTCGGAGAGATCGGTGCAGTACAGGACCTTGCGTAGCATGATGTCACCTCCATTGATATGCGATAACGTTGCTCTATAATAGTATAGATGCCCTTCCGAAACGGTTCAAGTGAGAGGAGCGGAGGATGATGGCCTATCTCGGGGTTGATCCGGGCAGGGAGAAGATCGGCTGGGTGCTGGCCGACAGCGATGGGCGGCTGATCTGTTCCGGCATTCTCCCCGTGCGTCATCGGCAGGAGCTGCAGCGTGCCGTGAGGCAGGGGAACTGGCGGCGGCTTGCGCCCTTCCTTGCGGAGGGGGGGGCGCCTGAGGAGAAGGAGTGCGGTATCACATGTATCGTGGTGGGCGACGGGACGGGCAGTGCGGCGATACAGGTGCTCTTCGCCGGAGACAGACGGGTGCAGACCGTTCCGGAAGGCTACTCCACGCTGGAAGCCCGTTCCCTCTACTGGCGGTACCATCCGCCGCGGGGGATCCGGCGGCTGATCCCGAGATCGCTCTGTGTTCCTCCCAGACCTATCGACGATTTCGCGGCGCTCTATCTGGTGCGTCGCCATCTTGCAATGCAGCCGTGAGACAAACCGCGGCTGTGCCGACGGGACGCCCCGTTCGGGGAACCGAAGCAGCGAGCGAACCGAGAGAGGGGGTGCAGTATGGATAGGGACGTGTTGAGGCGTTTTGTCAACGCCTTTGGTGGAGGTGTCAAGGAGGTCAGCGCCTCCCTGGGCGTGCAGGCGGAACTGCAGAAAAAGGGAATCCGCCAGGGCGTAGAGGTCACCGGCAGCCGGGTGGCTGCGCTGGTTGGGGTGGTCGGCGGCGAGATCCACGGCACCGCGGCGATCATGCTGGATCAGCAGGGCTTCGAAGCCTATGTGACCGGTATGAGCGGAGGTATGGTGCAACCGGACATGGAGGATCCCGTGGCGCTCAGCGTTGTGGGCGAGCTGGCCAATATGTCCAGCGGCAAGACCCTGACCAAGCTCGACATCAAAGGCCTGGACCTCACGCCGCCCCAGATCATCACCGGAGAGAATGTCAAGGCCGTTCCGGCCGAAAAGCTCGGCGTGATCTCCTTCACCCTCCCCTTTACCGTAGGGGATGAGGGAAAGGTGTTTCTGGTTCTGTCCTTTAATCAGTAGCCTCCGGACGACCGGGGGGTGGGAGGTGGACCGCAGTGGAGAACGAACAGTCCGGCGACTGGCATGTGGATCTTCTGTCCTACATGCTGGGGGTCCGCCGCGAGGAGGTGGACTCCCTGGTGCAGCAGTATCTCGACTCCGGCGGACACAAGGACCCCGCTTCCATGTTCGGCTTTCTCTCCGCCCACGGGCGGAATTACGCGGTGCTCTGGGCGGTCTTTCCCTACAACGACCAGATCTCCCTGCTCATGTCCGGCGTGGTGGGCCCCGACAGGGAGATCATCTGGTGGGGGGTCGCGCCGGTCCCCTTTGGGGGGGGAAGCGGAGTCCTGACAGGCTGGAACCGGGCGCTGGAGCTGACGGCGGGCCATTCCGGCGGGGCGCTGGAGCGGATCTCCGAAAGCGAGTGGTGGGCGGCGGAGCAGGTGGCCAGACACTGCGGCGAGGTATGGCCGGGGCTGATCGAAGAGCTGCAGAGCCGGCTGGAATCGGCCTATCTCGAAGAGGGGCAGGGATGGGAGAAGCAGAGCTTCTTCGAATCGCCTGTGACCACCAGGGAGGCCTCTCCGGTGGTGGAGAAGCGCTTCCGCGACGCCACCGGTACGTCCCTGCGCCTTGCGGCACTCCGGCTGACCATGGTCTCCCTGCCGGATCTGCGGGACCTGGGTCTCGCCATCGATTCCCTCCAGAACGCCCTGGATGTCTATGTGGAGTCGACGATCACCGCCTACCCTACCGGCACGGCGGCGGAGGAGGCCGCAAACGAGCAGACAGCCCCGGAATCGATGATCCTCCCCGATTCCGGGGTCCGCTTTCTCGATCCCGTGATCGACCCCGTCGAGGGGATCGCGCTCTCGGCCCTCGAGCCGGGCGACGGCATCATGCTGGAACGGAGGGAGGGCGATCCCCTGGTCGGCCAGATCTACATGGTGCGGATCCTCCGCAACGGCCACTATGAGCTCCACGGCAAGCTGCGGGGCGAGGGGGGCTTCTTCCGCTGCATCTCCCCCGGCGACATCAGGGTGAAACGCGCCGCCCCGGAGACCCTGGAGCGTCCCGTGGGGGCGGGGATCGCCTGGGCCTTCGTGGCCGGCGCGGTGGTGCTGTTCATCGCGGCGATCGTGCTGGTCCTCTCCTGAAGCGCGGCTAATCCATGTACCGGCCGGCGTTGACGTCCAGCACCTCGCCGTTGATGTACCCGTTCTCGGCCAGAAAGAGCACCGACCGGGCGATCTCCTCGGGAGCGGCGATCCGTCCGTTCGGCGAGAGCGAAGCCAGCCGCTCTCTAGTCTCCTCGTCCAGCATGGGCGTGTCCACCGGTCCCGGCGCCACGGCGTTGGCCCGGACCCCCTGCTGGAGCAGTTCCCCCGCCAGATGGAAGGTGAAGCCCATGATCCCCGCCTTCCCGGCCGCGTAGTGCACCCCCAGGGAACCGCCGTTCTTCCCGGCGATGCTCCCGATATTGACAATCGAGGCCCCTTCCTGGCCGAGCATGTAGGGCAGGGCGCACTTGGTGACCAGGAAGGCGCCCTTCAGGTTCACATCCAGGACGGCATCCCATTCCGCTTCGTCGATATCCAGGATCATGGTGTTCTCGCCCAGGATCCCGGCGTTGTTGACCAGCAGCGTGAACCCGCCGAGGGTTTCCGCCGCCCCGGTGACGGCGGCCGCCACATCCTCCATCCGGGAGATGTCGGCCCGGCAGGGGAGGGCCCGCACCCCCCTGGCCTCCAGGGCCCCCGCCAGTGTTTCCGCCTTCTCTCTGTTGTTGCGGTAGGTGAAGGCCAGGTTGTACCCCTTCTCCGCCAGAAGCGTGCAGACCGCCTCGCCGATTCCGCCGCTTCCTCCTGTCACAAAGGCGTTTCCCTGTTGCATGCCTATCGCTCCTTTCCTTCGGGTGTGGTGGACGCTGGGCGCACATCTGTACTATAGTGTCCTGGAACAGCGTGCTCAGGACATTCTATCATTCCCGGTTTGCCGACGAGGACAGTCTGGAGTTGGTCATATGGCCAAGCGGCGTGTTTCCCTGTTGTGGGCTATGGTTGTGATGCTGCTCTGTGGAGCCACCCTTCCGTCCCAGGGGGCGGAGAAGGGGATTGTGCTGGCCCTCTCCGGCGGCGGCACCAAGGGCTTCGCCCATATCGGCGTGCTCCAGGTGCTGGAACGCGAAGGGATCCCCCTCCGCGGGATCGTGGGGACCAGCATGGGCTCCATTATCGGCGGGCTCGCCGCCTGCGGCTACAGCGGCGGGGAGCTGGAGCACATTGTCGCCGAGGAGATCGATCTCCCGGCCCTGCTGACGGACAAGTCCACCAGGATGCAGGAGCCCCTGACGGGCGAGAGCGACGAGGTGCTCTTCCGGCGGACCTTCGACAGCGAGCTGGGCCGCGAGGGACCGCTCGGGGCGATCCCGGGGGTGCGCATCCTCAACCGGTTCGCCGATCTGGCGTCGAAGGCCACGGTCACCTCCTTCGACGAGCTTCCCGTTCCCTTTGCCGCGGTGGCTACCGATCTGACCACCGGCGAGATGGCCATCCTCCGCGAGGGGAGCCTGGCCACCGCCATGCGGGCCTCCATGTCGATCCCGGGGCTTTTCGAACCCTGGCCGGTGCGGGGACGTCTGATGGTGGACGGCGGGCTGGTGGCCAACGTGCCGGTCCGCGCGGCACAGCAGATCTTCCCGGGCGCCAGGATCATCGCCGTCAACGTCAGTGGCGGCATGCGGGCGCAGGGGAAGCTCCGGAGCGCCGCCGACGTCATCGACCAGAGCATCACCATCATGACCCGCAGGAACGTGGAGGAGGACCTGCGCCGGGCCGACCTGGTGATCCGTCCCGCCGTGGGGGAGATGCCGCTTTTCGCTGCGGGCAGGGAGCGGGAGATCATCCGCACCGGTCGCGTTGCGGCGGAGGCGAAGCTTGACGCCATCAGGGCGCTCCCGTCGGGCGCCGGAGTACCGGAGGCGCCCAGTGCCCGGGGTGAGAAGCCCATCGTAGCCGGGCTGCGCGTGGAGGGGCTCTCCAGAGCTGCCGCGAGCTACCTGGAGCAGATCTACAGGGGCTGGGTGGGCAAGCCCTTCCGTACCCGGAGAGTCCTGGAGGCCTGCCGGATCATCCAGAGCCGCAGCGATGTCACGGCGGTGGACTATCGTCTGGAGAAGGCCCCGGATCCAGAAGGAGCGGTGACGGTGGTCCTCGTAGCGCAGCGGAAGGCCCCCTACGAATTCTCCGTCGACGGCTACACCTCCAGCCTCCACGCCTACCGATGGCTCTACCTGCGCGGCGTGCGTCGCAACCTCTTTCGGGAGGGCGATCTGCTGACAGGCGAGGCCAATATGGGCGACAACTGGAGCTCCCGACTGCACTACTCCTCCCCCTCGGCGCGGTTCGAGCGCTTCTCGGCGGGGCTCGCCCTGCACAACTGGAAGATGGATCCGGTGAACGCCCCCAGGACGGCGTGGGAGCGCTACACACTGGAGCTCGGGGCCCACAGCCGCCGCGAGCCCTTCGAGATCATGTGGGGGGCACTGGCCGAACAGACCAGGATCGACGGCGGGACCGAGGAGTATGCCGGACCGGTGCTGCGTATGCAGTGGGAAGACAGCGGCGATCCCCTCAAGGGGGAGTCCGCCGTCTCCATGCATCTCGCCGGCTGGTGGCCCGATTTCGACCGGATCCTCCTGGAGATGGGCTTCAAGGCCATCCTCCCCCTGGACGGCAAAAACCATATCGTCTTTGCCGGCGGCGGCACCAAAGGGGACAGCGACGTCCCCCCGCACCGCGCCTTTCTGGGGAGTCCGGGATCGCTGATCTCCTATACCAACAGGCCCATCGTTGCCGACAGGGTGGCCTGGGCGCGGGTCGGCTACAGGCGTCTTCTGCACAAGAGCGTTCTCGGTCCGCTCTACGGCGAGCTCTACTACGCCCGCGGCTATGGCTGGGACAGCGACTGGGGCCGCGAGGCCTCTCCATGGGAAGCCGGGGTGTCCGTTTCCATCCCCGGCGACCTGGTGGAAGGGGAGTTTCTGCTGATGTACAGCGAAGACGACGAGTGGACCATCGGCTTCGAGCTGGGCGGTCCCTACCGCGGCCACCGGGTGATCCCCTGAGCGGTTTCGTTCCCTGGACGGAGAGACGGAAGAGCGTGTACAATCATCGAATATATTGTCGGAACCCCTCCCTCCTCAAAGGAGAGAGGGAGAGACCGTTATGAAGAGGGCGCCATCCGCTGCCGGCGGAGGCAGCCCCCGGCAGCCGGGGCCGGATCTCTGAGGAGGGATTGTGTAATGGCACGCAACATCACGAAGAGAGAGGACAACTACTCGCAATGGTATCTGGATGTCATTAAGACGGCGGAGCTTGCCGACTACGCCCCCGTGCGGGGCTGCATGGTGATCCGGCCCACGGGCTACGCGCTCTGGGAGCGGGTGCAGGAGCATTTCGACAGGGGGTTCAAGGAGACCGGCCACGTGAACGCCTACTTCCCGCTGCTCATCCCCAGCTCCTTTCTGGAAAAAGAGGCCAAGCACGTGGAGGGGTTCGCGCCCGAATGCGCCGTGGTGACCCACGCTGGCGGCGAGGAGCTGGAAGAACCCCTGGTGGTCCGGCCCACGTCGGAGACGGTGATCGGCCACATGTACAGCAAGTGGGTCCAGTCCTGGCGGGACCTGCCCATCCTCATCAACCAGTGGGCCAACGTCATGCGCTGGGAGAAACGCTCCCGGCTCTTCCTGCGGACCTCGGAGTTCCTCTGGCAGGAGGGGCACACCGCCCACGCCACCTCCGAGGAGGCCATGGAGGAAACACTGCGGATGCTCGGCGTCTACCGGGATGTCATGGTGCACCAGCTGGCCCTGCCGGTGATCACCGGCGAGAAGTCCGAGGGAGAGCGCTTCCCCGGGGCGGACAACACCTACACCTGCGAGGCCATGATGACCGACAAACGCGCCCTCCAGGCCGGCACCAGCCACTATCTGGGACAGAATTTCGGGAAGGCCTTCGACATCACCTTCCAGAACAGGGACGGCGACCTGGACTACGCCTGGACCACCAGCTGGGGGGTCTCCACCCGGCTGATCGGGGCCATCATCATGACCCACTCCGACAACGACGGCCTGATCATCCCGCCGCGGGTGGCGCCGGTGCAGGGGATCATCATCCCCATCTCCCGGGACGAGAGCCGCCTGGAGGAGACCCTGCTCCCCAAAGCCAACGAGCTGGCCGGACGGCTGAACGAGATCCTCGGTCTCCGCCGGGTGGAGGTGGATACCCAGTTCCACATGCGTCCCGGCGAGCGCTTCTTCTACCATCTCCAGAAGGGCGTTCCCGTCCGCCTCGAGCTGGGCGAGAAGGAATTCGAAAACGAGACACTCACCCTGGTCCGCCGGGACACCGGCGAGAAGGAGACCGTCTCCTGGGATGCCGTCACCGAACGGCTGCCGGAGCTGCTTGAAACCATTCAGCGGGACCTTCTCGACAAGGCGGAGCGCTTCCGCGAGGAGAACACCTATCATGTGGATACGGTGGAGGCCATGCGCGACGGCCTGGAAGAGAAGGGCGGCTTCTTTACCGCCCACTTTGCCGGCTCCACCGAGGACGAAGGGGAAGTGAAGTACGAGACCGGCGGCGCCACCATCCGCTGCTTCCTCAGCGAGAAACCCCGGGGCACCTGTTTCTACACCGGCAAGCCCGACGCCCGGCTCGCCGTCTTCGCCAAGGCCTACTAAACCTATCGGCCCGATCTGTCCCACGGAGGTCTTCCCCAGGAGGGAGGACCTCCGTTTTTTTGCCTTCTTCCATCGCCCGGCCGACACAACCTTCCGTTTTCCCCGGAGAGATAAAAAAGACAAAAAATATAGACGATTCGCCCTGCGCGCTGTAGGCTACAGACGATGCAAAGGATCTGCCAATGAGGAGGAGGAGCATCGTGAAGCGAATGCGTATCGGAATCATTGCGCTTGTGATGGTCGGACTGCTCGCCGGGGCCGCTGCGGCCGCCGACGTGGGGCTGACCTCCATCGGACAGAGCCCCGACGCCATGATGGTGCGGGTGCTGCTGAAGCAGCTCGGCGTGGACGCCGACTTCCAGAAGCTCATGAGCGGCGAGGACGCCGCCGGATACCAGGCGGTGATCGCCGTGGTCGGCGGAAGCTCCAAGGGCATGGGCGCCGCGGGGATCGACAAGCAGGGGGAGATGGACCGCGCCGAGGCGGTGCTGCAGACCGCCAGAGAGGAAGGTGTCCACATCCTGGTGATGCATGTGGGCGGCAGCGGACGCCGGGGCACCCTCTCGGATCCCCTGATCGAGCTGGCCGTCCCCTACGCCGACGAGCTGATTGTCGCCAAGGGGGGCAATGAGGACGGCATCTTCGACGAGCTGACCCAGGGGATGGATATCCAGATCCGCTACGTCGACACCGTGCGGGACGCCAAGACGCCTCTGGAAGAGATCCTGAGCGGCTGGTCGCTTCTGTAGGCCTGGTGACGACGCTCATGCAGTGGTTCTGGCCAGAAGGATTCTATACCATTCTGATGATCGCCGTCTTCGCCGTCGGCGCCTTCACCTTCCGGCTGCCCATCGCGGTGGCCATGAGTGCCGCGGCGGTGGGCGGCGCCCTGGCGGCGGGATTCGGGGTTCCCTTCCGGCACCTGGTGGAGGGGATGTTCGGCTATCTGGACACCATCCTGATCATCGCCACGGCGATGATCTTCATGAAGTGTGTCCAGCACATCGGTCTGCTGGAGGCGGTGGCCGCCTGGGTGATCCGCCGGTTCCGCCACGTGCCCACCATGCTCAGCATCGGGATCATGGCGCTGATCATGGTGCCCGGGATGATCACCGGTTCGTCCACGGCGGCGGTGCTGACCACCGGCGCGCTGGTGGCGCCGGTGCTGATCAAGCTGGGCGTGCCGGTGGTCAAGACGGCGGCGGTGATCGCCATGGGCGCCATCTACGGGATGATCGCTCCGCCCATCAACATCCCGGCGATGATCATCGGCGGCGGGATCGACATGCCCTACGTGGGCTTCGGTATCCCCCTGCTGATCTGCACCGTTCCGCTGGCCGTCTTCAGCGCCCTCTGGCTGATCCGGCCCCACCTGACGGCGGCCTTCAACGAGGAGGACATCGAGGCGGAGCTCCGGCGCATGGAATCCGCCCCGCTCTCCCTGCGGATGTTCCTCCCCTTTATCGTGCTCACCATCCTGCTGATCGGGGAGCGGATCTTCCCCGCCTTCTGGCCTTCCCTGGGGATGCCGCTGGCCTTTCTCCTCGCTGCGGCCACGGCGCTGCTCTCCGGCCGGAGCTGGAGCCCCCTGCACGCCGCCACGGAGGCCATCGACGAGGCGCTGCCCGTCATGGGCATCCTCATGGGTGTGGGGATGTTCATCCAGATCATGACGCTCACCGGCGTACGGGGCTTTGTGGTTGTCTCGGCGCTGGCTCTGCCGGCCTGGCTGCTCTACCTGGGCATCGCCACCTCCATGCCGCTCTTCGGGGCCATCTCGGCCTTCGGCTCGGCGTCGGTGCTGGGCGTGCCCTTCATCCTGGCGCTTCTGGGGCGCAACGAGATCATGGTCGGTTCGGCGCTGAGCCTCATCGCCGGACTGGGCGACCTGATGCCCCCCACGGCGCTGGCGGGGATCTTCGCGGCCCAGGTGGTGGGGGAGAAAAACTACTTCCGGGTGCTCAGGCACTGTCTGCTGCCCGCCGCGGTGACGGCGGCCTGGGGGATCGCGGTGATCCTCATGGCCAACGCCATCGCCGGCGCGATCCCCTGGTAGGATGAGGAGGTGCCGGTGATGACACTGATCTACCGAGGTATTGTCCTGCTGATTCTGGTGCTGGTGCTGCGCTGCCTCTTCAGGGAGAAGAGCTTCTGGAAGCAGGTGACCGCCGTGCTGGTGGTGATCCCGCTGGTTCTGCGGCTGCTGATGATCAAGTGAGGGAACCGAGATGACTATCTTCGAACGAATCGCGACGATGAGAGGGACGGTGGCCACCGCCGCGGTGCTGCTGGTGGCGGCCCTGGGGATGACGGCCTACGCGGGAACCCAGTTCGTGCAGATGTGGGAGCCCGATACGGTGGTGCCGGCGCCTGGCTTTACGGTGCACCACCTCTCCGACTACTACGCGGGGGTCAGGGAAACCCCCGCCGATGCGAGGGTCTATATCCAGGAGGGCGCGGAGCCCGGCGGGACCATCTTCATCCTGGGGGGCACCCACCCCAACGAACCCGCCTCGTCGCTCTCCGCGATCCTCTTTCTGGAGAACGCCCGGGTGAAGCGGGGGCGGCTGATCGTCATCCCCTTCGCCAACCAGATGGGCTTCACCCACAACGCGCCCCAGGCGGGCCACCCGCAGGGAATCAGCTTCACCCTCCCCGACGGGGAGACCAGGAGCTTCCGCTACGGCTCGCGGCTGACCAACCCTGTCTACCAGTGGCCCAACCCCGACATCTACGTGCATCCCGCCTCGGGGCAGAAGCTGGACGGCAAGGAACGGCGCAACCTGAACCGCTGCTATCCCGGCGTGGAGGGCGGGGCGCTCACCGAGCGGCTGGCCTACGCCATCATGGAGCTGATCCGCAAGGAAGACCCCGTGCTGGCCTTCGACCTCCACGAGGCCTCGCCGGAGTACCCGGTGGTCAACGCCATCGTGGCCCACGAAACGAGCATGGAGCTGGCCGCCATGGTGGCCATGGAGCTGGAGGGCCTGGGGATCCCCATGCGGCTGGAGCCCTCGCCGAAGAACCTCCGCGGCCTGAGCCACCGGGAGTGGGGGGATTTCACCGAGACCAACCCGATCCTGATGGAAACGGGCAACCCCAGCCAGGGACGGCTCCGGGGCCGGACCGACGAGGCGCTGGTCCTCACCGGCGCCGACAAGGCCTACATGAAGGCCGCCGAACTGGGGCGGCTCTACATCCCCTACGACGGCGACCAGCCGATCCGCTACCGGATCGCCCGGCATGTGACCTCCATCATGACCTTTGTGCAGATGCTGGACATGATGTATCCCGACCAGGGCGTCACCATCGACGGGATCCCCGGCTTCGAGGGAATGATGGACCGCGGATACGGCGCCTTTCTCAACCCCACGGAGTGAGGGAGGTCCGCCACGGAGGGAGGTGGTGCGCAGCGGCGTGACCCGATCGGTGCGGAGAGCGTAACGAGAGAGCCCCGTACGGTACGTACGGAACGAAAGAGAATGAAGGAGGAACCTCTATGCGAACTGTCGTTTCCCGAATTCTTCTGATCGCCCTTGCGGTGACCCTGATTGCGGCGAGCGGCGCCATCGCCGCCGACCGGCATATGCCCAGTGATGTGGT
>JAIPGA010000062.1 GCA_021736445.1 Synergistales bacterium
GCCCACACCGACGCCTGTGCCGGTCTTCACCATTACCGCCAGTGCCGACGAAGGCGGTTCCATCGTCCCCTCCGGCGACGTGACGGTGGCCTGCAGCGATGATGTCGCCTTCGAGATCTCCCCGGATATCGGCTATCTGATCGATGCGGTTTCCGTAGACGGAACGGCGGTGGGCTCGCCGGACCGCTACACCTTCCACCATGTCAGCGCAGACCATCGGATCGAGGCGCTCTTCGCCCCACTGCCGACGCCCACACCGGTGCCGCCGACACCGACAGCCGCTCCCACATCGACGCCCGTGCCGCCGACGGCGACACCGGTTCCACCAACAGCCACGCCGACATCCGTACCGCCGACATCGACACCGGTTCCTCCCACTCCGACAACGGAACCGACACCGACGGCAATACCCACGCCGACGCCTGTGCCGGTCTTCACCATTACCGCCAGTGCCGACGAAGGAGGTTCCATCGTCCCCTCCGGCGACGTGACGGTGGCCTGCAGCGATGATGTCGCCTTCGAGATCTCCCCGGATATCGGCTCTCTGATCGATACGGTTTCCGTAGACGGAACGGCGGTGGGCTCGCCGGACCGCTACACCTTCCACCACGTCAGCGCAGACCATCGGATCGAGGCGCTCTTCGCCCCACTGCCGACGCCCACACCAGTGCCGCCGACACCGACAGCCGCTCCCACATCGACGCCCGTGCCGCCGACGGCGA
This sequence comes from Synergistales bacterium, assembly GCA_021736445.1. NCBI lineage: Bacteria > Thermotogati > Synergistota > Synergistia > Synergistales > Synergistales bacterium. The sequence continues at coordinate 723 of JAIPGA010000062.1, forward strand.
CACCGGTTCCACCAACAGCCACGCCGGTTCCACCGACTGCCACGCCGGCTCCTACAAGTCCACCAACGACCATACCGCCGACGGCGACACCGGAACCAACAACAGCAACGACAACCACACCCCGACCAAATTACGTAGCGCCACTGACAAGCGGCGATGTCTCCGTCGGCAACGGGAACACCACCGGCCTCACCGTCTCCCCGCTGGGTCCTGCTGTGCAACAGTCATTGCTGGACTTCCTCAACAGTACCGAAAACGGCTCCAGTCACCCCCTCTGCAAGAAGGCCGATCCGGGATATCTCTGCGGCGGGAGGATCTCGGGGAGGCTCCTGAACGGCACAGAACAGGGTGTCTTCGTTATCCACACATCGGATATCTTCTGCCAACAAAAAGGGCACACACACCCAATAAAGGTATTTGCATTTAACGACTGGACCACATGCTGGGCGTGCATTCCTCCAGACACAGACAGCAGTGACGCCGCTTTCTGCCTTACCGAACCGGAATGTCTGCGCTACAGCTTGCGCGACCAGTCAATCTTCGATCTGGATGGCACCGTCTACGGGGTGGCTACCCAGGTAGCCCTCCTCGCTGTTCCGGTCCCCACAGCAATCCCCGATCCCACCGACACGCCCCCGAAAGGGGAGGGCGGCTGTTCCGCCGGGCTCCCGGCAACAACACTGCTCCTCGTGCTCGTTCCGGGGATCATCGTGCTGCTGCGGCGCTAGAATAACCGGCATCCGCCCATCAGCACGGGGCGGACCGACGGCCCGCCCCGCTCCATCCCTTGATGTAAGAAAAACCGAACGACCGATTCTCAAAGTCCTCGTTAGTTGTTGTCACCATCCACGATGTTGCCCAGGGCACCGAGGATGGAGCCCTCGCCCTTGCTGCCGCCCTTCTGCGGCGCCGCCCGGAGCATCCGTCCCGCCAGCCGGGAGAAGGGCAGCGACTGCAGCCACACCGTGCCGGGGCCGGTGAGCTCCGCCAGGAAGAGCCCCTCGCCGCCGAAGAGGGAGGTCTTGATGTTGCCGGCCTGATGGATCTCGAAGTTCACGCCGCTGTCGAAGGCTACCACGCAGCCGGTGTCCACCTTGACCGTCTCGCCCGGCCCTAGGTTGCGCTCCACCACCGTGCCGCCGGCATGGACGAAGACCAGCCCGTCGCCGATAAGCTTCTGCATGATGAAGCCCTCGCCGCCGAAGAGTCCGGTGAGGATCTTCCGCTGCAGATAGAGGTCGATGGAAACCCCCTTGGCGGCGCAGAGGAAGCTGTCCTTCTGGCAGACCAGCATCCCGCCCACGGTGGGCAGCGGGATAGGGAGCACGTTGCCCGGATAGGGCGCCCCGAAGGCCACGTGGCCCTTGCCGCTCCCCTTGTGCTGGAAGACCGTCATGAAGAGGCTCTCACCGGTGAAGACCCGCTTGCCGGCCCCCACCAGGCTCTGCAGAAAGCCGCCTCCCGAAGACTGCGCGGAACCGTCGCCGAAGATGGCCTCCATGTGGATGTCCGGTTCCATATACATCATGGCGCCCGCTTCGGCCACCACGCTCTCGCCGGGGTCGAGCTCCACCTCCACGAACTGCATCTCCGAGCCGAGGATCTTGTAGTCGATCACGTCGGCCTGCCCGCCACCGGGGGGCGGGGGCACATGGGTAGGGATCTCCCCGCCGCGGAGCTCGCTCACCTCGCTGATGGGTTTCCACTCCGTAAAGCCCTGGCGCCAGGCATAGCCGTTCTGCTTCTCCCGCACCTGGGCCTCCGCCTGCCCCTGCTCGAAGGGCCCCAAACGCCGACCGTCGTAGCTGAGATACCACTGTGTCATCGCCCTGCCTCCTTCTTCGATATGTTCTCCTGCGGCCTGTCGAGGGTTGCCACAGCAAACTTCATGCATACAGAGACGCGAGAGGTTCCGCATTTGCGCTACTGCTGTTCCCCCAGCACCCACAGAAGCGCTTCTATCTGCGTTTTGAGTACAGGGAGATCCCGGGAGGCCGTAATCCAGACAATCTCGGTATCAATCCCGAAATACCCGTGGACCAGCACATTCCGCATGCCGATGATCCTGTTCCAGTCGATATCCGGTGCCCGGTCCCGCACCTCCTGAGGCAGAGCCCGCACCGCCTCCCCAATGATCTGCAGATGCCAGACAAACCATCCCTGCAGCAGTTCATCTCCGTCAAAACGTTGGCGACCACAGTGGAGATACCGCTCGATCGCGGCAATGGACTCCAGGATATCCCGAAGGCGTTCTGCGGGCTCTCTCACAGCGGCAGGGCCTCCCGAAGCACCCGCTCCCGTATCCGGGGTCTCAATCCCCCCTCGGTCACGACATCCACCGGTCGGCCGAGAAGCTGTTGCACCTCATACTGGAATCCACCGAGATCCAGAAGCCCTCTGCCGGGCTCCATCTCCACGAGCAGATCGATATCGCTCGCGGCATCGGCCTCACCGCGGGCCACCGAACCGAAGACCCGGAGGTTACGCACGCCGTATCGCTCGCAGAGCCGGACAATATCCTTGCGATGCTCCTCGAGGAGCCGCGCAATAGTCATATCCTTCCCTCCCTGGCCCACCCGGAGAGGACGTCTCCAACCGCAACGCCTCTGCCGGGGGATCACTCCGTCAACACCTCCTCTGCAGTCCCACGCCACAGAAGAGATCCACCTGCCACGCGATAATGGTATCACAGTGAATCAAGGGGGAAGCGGGCCCGGCATTGCCTTCCTTTGCTCGAAGGTCCCCAAACGCCGACCGTCGTAGCTGAGATACCACTGTGTCATCGCCCTGCCTCCCTTTCTCCTGTCCCGGGATCGCTCTTTGTATTATTATAATCTCTCTCTGCTACGTTGCACACAAGGGCCCGACGCGATAGGGCCCATCAACTCAGTTATTTTTCTCTCCCCCAGACCACAGCCTATTGACTTTCCCTCTCTGCCCGACTATATTACGATTAGCTAAAACGTTTTTGGAGCGCTTCAACAAAAATGAAGCGGGGATGGAAGCATACGGAAGGATCGGAGAAAAGCGTGGAGATTCTGGGCACCGGCGTTGCTTTTGCTGTTCACCGTCGCAATTGCCGGCGGTTGCGGAGGAGGGGGAGGCGGCGGGGGAACACCCACACCGACACCCGGCCCATCGCCGACAGTGGCACCAACGGTAACACCTGGAGTGACGCCGACACCGACACCCGGGCCCGTGACCCATCAGGCCGGAATGGTCTGGGGGCACGGTATGGACGCCGCCAACTCCAATGACCTCGGCGGATTCACCGTTGAAGTGATGACCAACGCCATGGCTGCCGCGGGACTGCGGGAAGGGACAACGGCCACGGCCAACGAGCAGGGATACTTCAACCTCGAGCTCTCCCCGGACACGGGGATTGTGCTGCAGCTCACCAAGGACGGCTACCTCCCGCAGTATGTGGAGGTTGACGTCACTCAGGGCGAAACCACAACAATCAAGACCTTCCTGCGGCAGTCGGGCGCCAGCCAGGCCATCGATCCGGCTGCAGGCGGCACCGTGGAGGATACCGACAGTGGCGGGTCGATCACCATCCCGCCCAACGCGCTGGTTAAGGAGGACGGCACGCCTGCCGGTTCGGCCAATGTCACCTTTACCGCCGTCAAGCCCTCGGCACCAAACTATATGGATCAGTTCCCGGGGAGCTTCCTCGGCATCCCCACGGGAAGCGCCTCCGCTGCGAGATCGGGGAAGAGCCAGGAGGATCCGTCGCTGCTCCAGAGCTACGGCATCGTCAACATCAACGCCGCCGACGACGCCGGAAGTCCGCTCTACTTCGTTCCCAGCGAGGACATCACGATCCGCTACCCTGTGGATCCCACCGCCGATCCCGGCGCCACCGTCCCCTCCTGGTATCTGAACTTCACCGACGGGATCTGGCGCCAGACAGGGACGGCTACCAAATCGGGCGATGTCTTCGAGACGGTGGTCAGCGGCGACGACTTCGCCGGTTCCCCGCTGGCCAGGCAGAGCGGCCGGGCCAAGAGCGCAGAGTGGGTCGGCTGGGGCTGGAGAAACGGCGTGTGGATGAACATCGACCGCTGGATAGAAAACGAATCCACCAAGCGGGTCACCGTCAGGGATATCGACGGCAACCCCGTGCAGAACGCCACCGTCTATGTCCGCGGCAACGGCTACCAGAACCGCGGCTACACCAACAGCTCCGGCGTGGTGGAGCTGACCACGGCGCCTTCGGACGCCATCGCCGTCTGGGCCGTCAAAGGCAACGTGGGCTCCTCGGTGGTCAGCGAGACGGCCGCAGCTGCAGGACAGACCAAGGACAATACCCTTACCCTCTCCCAGTCGCGGGTCACCTTCACCATGCAGTGGGGCGCCGATCCCTCGGACCTGGACGCCCATCTCTTCCTGCCCGACGGCGACCACCAGACCCATGTCTACTATAACGCCAAGGGGAGCCTCACCGAGCAGCCCTATGCCTTGCTGGACACCGACGACAGATCGTCCTACGGTCCGGAGATCGTCACCATCACCCGGTTCTACGACGGCACCTACCATTACCTGGTGAAAAACTACAGCGGTCAGGCCTACGGGCCCATCGAGGACTCGGGCTGCAGCGTCACCCTTCTGGTGGGCGGCAGCATGTACCAGTGGAACGTGCCCACCAGTAACCCCAACAACCACCCCTGGTGGCACGTCTGCAACCTGGAGACCTCCGGCGACAGCGCCACGGTCACCGAGATCAACACCCTCAAGTCCGACGCCGACGTGCAGGGCCTCCTTCCATCCCGGCTGATGGACGAGGTCAAATGGTGACCACAGAGGCATAACAGGCTCTTCGCTCTTTGATCGAGGATACGGCCCGGGGCCTTCAGGCCCCGGGCCGTTGTGTACGCCGCTGCAGCAACCTCACATGCCCCCCCTGACGCTGTCCTTGACGGCGAAGACCTCCATCTCCAGGTCCTCCAGGCTGTTCCGCAGCTCGTGGATAGACTCCTCGTGCCCCGCCACCTCCTCGGGGAACTCCTCCAGGATGGCATCCAGCTGATACTGGGCCTTGCCGATAGACTGGATCACCTTCCAGAAGGACTTCTCCGGATCGGGCTGTTTCTGCCGGCGCATGCGCTCACCCCCCTCTCTGCCACACCGTTGTCCTCCCTACTATACAGGAGAGTCACCGGAACCCGGCACCAACCGGCGAGGCTCTGGTACACTTGCTGCGGGGTATTCTGCAGAACAAGACCAGCGAACGGAAAGAGGCGATCCAGCAGTGGCACAGTCGGTGGAAATCAACGGCAAACGGCTCGAAGAGAGCCTGCGGATCATGGGACGCATCGGATTCGTCAGCGACGAGCAGGGCATCTCCCGGCTCGCCCTCGGCGAGGCCGCCCGGGAGGCCCGGGAGCTCTTTGTCTCCTGGCTGGAGGAGGAGAACCTGGAGGTACGGATCGATCCGATCGGGAACATCTTCGGCATCCGCCCCGGACGTCGGGACGGCGACCCGGTGATCGCGGGATCCCACCTGGACACGGTCCACGAAGGGGGGGCCTTCGACGGCGCCCTGGGGGTGCTGGCCGGTCTGGAGGTCATCAGAAGCCTTAACGAGGGGAAGATCGAGACGGAGCATCCCGTGGCCGTGGCGGCCTTCACCAACGAGGAGGGGGTGCGCTTCCAGCCGGACATGATGGGAAGCATGGTCATGGCGGGCAAGCTCCCGCTCGAGGAGGCCCTGGCGGCCCGTGACGACGACGGCCGGACCGTCGGGGAGGAACTGGAACGCATCGGCTTCCGCGGGAGCGACAGCGTCACCCCCAAGGCCTACCTGGAACTCCATATCGAACAGGGCCCCGTGCTGGAAGACGAAGAGAAGGAGATCGGCATTGTGGAAGGGATCCAGGGCATCGCCTGGTGGCGCTGCCACTTCCGGGGCAAGGCGGGGCACGCCGGGACCACGCCCATCCCGCTGCGGCGGGACGCCCTGCTGGGCGCCGCCGACCTATGCTGCCGGATCCGCGAACTGGCCGTGGAGCTCGGGGAGAACACCGTGGCCACCATGGGGCGTCTGGCTCCCGAACCGGATATGGTGAACGTCATCCCCTCCAGGGCCCGCTGTACCGTGGATATGCGGCAGTACGACCCGGAGCTCTACGAGGAGGGGCAAAAGGAGGTCCGGCAGCTGGTGGAAGAGATCGCCAATACCCACGGCCTGGAGGCGGAGCTGGAGCAGATGGCCGACGCCAGGCCGGTGCGCTTCCCGCCGGAGGTGGTGGAGATGGTGGAACGCCACGCCCAGGAACGGGGGTACAGCGCACTCCGGCTCCCCAGCGGAGCCGGCCACGACGCCCAGTTCATGCACTACCTCTGCCCCACGGCGATGATCTTTGTCCCCTCCATCGGCGGCGTCAGCCACACCCCGGTGGAACGGACCAGCTACACAGACACCGCCAGGGGCTGCCAGGTGCTCTGCGACAGCATTGTCGAGCTGGCCCGGGGCGCATAGCCCACAGCAGCCGTCCCGTCTCCGCGTTCTCCTGACGGGGCGGCTACTCGCTCTCCGAAGAGATGCTTTTCCATCGGTGCGGGAACCACCCCCGGCAGCAGGCGAGCATCCACCGCCCCAGCACATAACCGGCCACCACCCCGACGGCATTGGCCACGGCGTCCCCCGCCGAGGGGACCCGGCCGGGGACACAGCCCTGGAAGTACTCCAGCACAATCCCCAGGAGAAAGACCCCGACCAGGAAAAACGGCAGCAGTCGCCGACGGGTGACGAACAGAACCGGCAGAACGCTCAGGGCAGCGTAGCCGGCGGCATGGTAGAGCTTGTCCAGATGCTCCGTGTCGCCGGGGAACTCCATGGCCTCCCTGAGGGAGAAGGCCACCACACCTCCCAGCAGAACAAGCCAGAGCAGACAGGCCCCGATCCGCAGCAGCCGCACCACTAGCCGGCACGCTCCAGCGGGAGCACCACGGGATGCCCCCGGATGTATTCGATCTCCACCGGCAGACCGTAGACAGCCTCCACCATCTCCGGGGTGACCCCTTTGCGTTCGGTGGCGGCGAAGATCTCGCCCCTTCGCATGAAAAGCACCTTGTCGGCGAAGCGGAGCGCCGAGTTGAGATCGTGCATGGTCATGATCCCGGCCATCCCGTGGCCGCTGACGATATGACGGATGGTGCCCAGGATCTCCTGCTGGTTCTTGAGGTCCAGGCTGCTGGTGGGCTCGTCCAGCAGCAGCACCCGCGGCTCCTGGACCAGGGCGCGGGCGATGCCCACCTTCTGGAGCTCCCCGCCGCTCATCTCGTCGAGGAAACGGAGCGAGAGCTCTTCCAGACCAAGCGTCCTGATGATGGCATCGGTCTTCACCAGATCCTCCCGGCCGATCTTCCACTGGATATGGGGCCGCCGGCCCAGGAGGATGGCGTCGAAGGCGGTCAGCCGCCCCCCTTCCGCCTGCTGGGCCACATAGGCCAGATTCCTGGCGATCTCCATCTGCGACAGCGTCAGCAGATCGGTCTCCTCCACCAGGATGCTGCCCCCGCCGGGCCGGAGGATGGCGTTGATGCATTTGAGGAGCGTCGTCTTGCCGACGCCGTTGGGCCCCAGGATGGCCAGCAGCTCGTTCCGGTGGAGCTCGAAGCTCACGTCCCGCAAGACATTCCGGCTCTTGTAGCTGAATTCCACATCCTGAACAGAGAGAATCATCGGCGATACCCCTTGACGATCAGATAGAGAAAGACCGGCGCCCCCACAAAGGAGGTGAGCACGGCCACCGGCAGCACGTGGGGGGCCATTACCAGACGGGCCGTGGTGTCCGCCGCCAGCAGCAGCAGGCCGCCCATGACACAGGAACCGGGAAGCAGAAAGCGGTTGTCGTCGCCGATGAGCCGCCGCACCATGTGGGGGCAGACCAGCCCCACAAAGCCGATGATCCCCACAAAGGCGATGACCACCGCCGTCACCATCGACGCGAAGAGCATCCCCAGCAGACGTACCCGCCGGACATGCACGCCGAGCCCCTGAGCCGTCTCGTCGCCGGCGTCGATGGCGTTGTAGTTCCAGGCGTTGGCGACGAAGTAGAGCGTCACCGCTCCGGTCACGGCGGCGATGACGGCCAGTTCGCCCCAGTCCGCCCGGGCTACGTCTCCGAAGGTCCAGAATACCATAGCCGCCAGCTGGACGTCATCGGCGAAGTACTGCAGGAACATCGTCCCGGCGGTAAAGAGCGACCCCAGAGCCACCCCGGCGAGGATCATCACCTCCGGCGAGCCGCGCCGCAGCCGGGCCACCAGGATCACCACCGCCGTGGCCACCATGCTCATGGCGAAGGCGGCCAGGGTGGTCATCCCCGGTCTGACCACCGTGACGGCGTCGGCGCCGGGGCTGTGCATCACCCCGGAGCCGATGACCATCACCGAGAAGGCGGCCCCGAAGGCCGCCGCCTGGGAGATCCCCAGGGTGAAGGGGGAACCCAGCGGGTTCCCCAGCACGGACTGCATCACCGCTCCGGCCGCGGCCAGCCCCGCTCCGGCGACGACAGCCGTCAGGACCTGGGGCAGACGGATGTTGAAGACAATCACGTCGAGCCGCCTGGAGACATGCTGCATCAGCAACGTCTGGAGCACCTCCACCGGCGGAATCCGCACCGCCCCCACCGAGACGGCGACGACCACCAGTGCGGCCAGCAGCACCACGCCAAGGAGGATCAGGCCGATCTTGACACCGATATAGCGGGTGTAGGCCGTCGGGACCGTTCCCTCTTCGAGATGCATCAGCCTCATCCCTCCGAGCAATACGACGTATACGTCATTATACCCTGCCTAGTTGCCGATCGCATCCAGATCCAGACGGGTGAAGACCAGATTCAGAAAGGATTCGTTCATCTTATCAAAGACCGGCCCGCCCACCAGGAATGTGTAGATCTCGTCGGCCTTGGCCACGGGATCGATATCGCTGAAGCGCTCCGGATAGAGCACGCTGCCCACGAAGTAGGCGTTGGCCAGGATGGAGCCGTAGTTTCTCGTATACCAGTTGTAGGGCAGCACCCCGTAGACCCTGTCTTCCAGAACCGCCGTCAGCACCTGGTAGCAGGCATCGTGCTGCAGCTGGTAGACCGCCCCGGACTCCTGCCCCGCCTGGACAGTGGAGAGGTCCACAAAGAGGTAGTCCGGATCCCAGGCGACGATCTGCTCCCGGGCCACCGTGGCGTGCTGCAGCTGCCCTCCCTCTCTGGAGGGATCAAAGGCGACATTCCGGGCGTTGGTGAAGACAAAGGGCGGGTAGGCCGGCTCGGTGGAGCGGAAACCGTGGGGCCCCTTGTGGGCGATCCCGCCGACATAGCAGGTGGGACGCCCCTTTTTGGGGATGTCGCCGGTCCGCGCCTCCAGATCGGCCTGTGCTTCGGCAAAGAAGTCGATCACCGCTCCGGCGCGCTCCTCCCTGCCAAGGACACGCCCCATGATCCGCAGGGCCTCCTCCATGTCGTCCCGATAGGTGGTGAGTGTTCCGTAGTTCAGCACCACCACGGGGATACCGGTCTTGGCCTGCAGCTCCTCCGGGTCGTAGCCCATATTGCCGTAGGTCCTGAAGATCACCTGCGGCCTGGGGTCCAGGGCGGCGATGAGTTCGGGGTTGTCGTGGCCGCGGAACTCGCCGAAAAGCGGCTGTTCCTTGAATTCGGGATGGGCCAGAAAGTAGGGCCGGGCCTCGAAGGTGCGCCGGCTCTTTTCCATGTCGTCCACACCGACGATCCGGTCCTCCGCCTGGAGATAGACCAGATAGCGCAGACTCCCCGGGCCGGAACAGATCACCCGCTCCGGGTGTCTGGGCACCGTCAGCTCCCGCCCCCAGGCATCGGTGACCTCCATGGTATCGTTCCCCGCACACGCCGCTCCGGCAGAAAGGAAGGCCGCCGCCAGCACAAGAGAGAGCACCGCAGTCACTTGATACAGTCCGCTTCGTCCACGCACAGGAATCCCTCCATACCCAATTGGTGTTACGAATATACTAATCCGTAACACTCGGCAGCGCAAGGGATTCCTGTACCAATCTATAGGTAGCGTTGCCCAAATCGCTCGATCACGTCGAGGAACCCTGTGGGGAGGCGACGGCGCACCTCGTCGGCGATCCAGGCCGGCGGCGGGCCGCAGGCGGCCTCCGCCAGCGCCCCGGCGATGGCGGCCAGGGTGTCGGCGTCACCCCCCAGGGAGACGGCCAGACGCACCGCCTCCTCGAAGTCCCCGGCCTCAAGAAAGGCACGAAACGCCTGGGGAACGCTGCCCGGCGCGGTGGCGTCGAAACGGTAGGCTGGGCGGAGCTCCGCAATGGAGGTGCCCAGATCGTACCCGGCGAAGGATTCCACCCGGCGGGCGATCTCCCGCCGGTCCACCCCTCTGCGCGCCCAGAACACCCCCAGCGCCACCGCCTGTGCCCCTCTGATCCCCTCGGGGTGGCCGTGGGTGGGCAGTGCGCTCGCCTCGGCCTCCGCCTTCACCACTTCCTCGTCGTCGAAGGCCCAGCCGACAGGGCTCACCCGCATGGCCGCCCCGTTGCCCAGGCTGTTCGCGGGCTCCCGGGCCCCCTGCAGCAGTCGGCGCCTGGTGGCGCTGCTGAAGCCCGCATCGGGATAGGCCTGCCCGTAGCGACAGAGGTAGTCCCGGTAGCTGCCGCCGCTGAGCAGGCAGTCCGCCAGCGCCACGGTGAGCACCGTATCGTCGGTGAATCGGCTCCCCTCAAGAAAGAGCGGGAAATCGGTCCGCTTGACAGGCCGGCCTTCGTAGACCGACCCGATCACATCGCCCGCAATGGCTCCGATCATCGCTTCCCCTCCTTTTTTCCGCAGGGCGGTCGCCCGCCTTCTCCCGGGCAGACCGCTATCGCGCAATAGCATGTAGTATAATAACCGGTATCATCCCTGCACAAGGCTCCGGCTGTCGCCGGAGCAGACCGCACAGCGGCTGGAGGTATTCCATGCATGTACAGACACTGACTCCGGAACAGATCGACTATGCCCGAACCTTCCACGGCCATTGGTGTCCGGGACTGGCGATGGGGCTGCGGATCGCCGAGAGGGCCCTGGCCACCGTGGGTCCCAGCGGCGGCGACGAGGAGGTGGTGGCCGTGGCCGAATGCGACAACTGTTCGGTCGACGCCATCCAGGCGCTGCTGGGCTGCACCTTCGGCAAGGGGAACCTGCTCCACCGCGACTACGGCAAGACCGCCTTCTCCTTCTACCGGCGCAGCGACGGGTATGCGGAACGCATTGTCGCCACACCGCCGGCAGGCGCGCAGGAGGGAAGCCATGCCGAACGGGCCGCGGCGATCATGGCGGCGCCACTGGAGGAGGCGGTCGCCGTCGGTCCCGCCGGGGAACCGATGCCCTTCCGGGCATCACTCTACCGGAGCGCCCCCTGCGAGGAGTGCGGCGAACCGGTTATGGAGCCCCGGCTCCGCTGTCTGGGAGGAAGGCGCCTCTGTATCCCCTGCTTCCACAAGGTCCTGGAACGTGGTAGGCTCCACGAAAACAACACATGAAAGGGTGCGTGCCATGTTTCTCCATAAGGAGTTCACCTTCGATGCGGCCCATCGGCTCGAGGCGTACCACGGCAAGTGCGAGGCCCTCCACGGCCATACCTACAGGCTCCGGGTCACGCTGGAGGGAAGGCCGGACAGCGAGGGCATGGTGATGGACTTCCTGACCCTCAAGCGGATCGTCACGGACCATGCCCTGGCCTCGCTGGACCACGCCTACCTCAACGACGTCCTCCCCCAGCCGACGGCGGAACGCATCGCCCTCTGGATATGGCGGCAGCTGGCGCCGGAGGTTGACCACCAACATTGTACCCTCTACGCCGTGCAGGTCTGGGAGACCGCCACCTCATCGGTGGCCATCCACCGCGAGGATGTGGAGCGCGCCGAAGCCGAGGGGATGATGCCGCGATGACCCCCTACTGGCACCGCTTCCGTTCGCGCCGGGAGCTCGCCGCGGGGCTGGAGCGTCTGGGGGCGGACAAACGCTGTCTGCCCTACTTCGACCGGAAGCGGGAGACCCTCTCGCTGGTCTTCCCCGAACTGGACTTCCGGGCCGCCAACGCACTGAAGCAGGAGCTGCTCTCCCGGGGCGGCGACGTGGCGGTCCACCGGCAGACCATCGACGGCGGAATCGAGAAAAGCGACTGCATTCTGATCGGCACCGAGAAGCAGCTCCGGATGCTGGCGGACAAGCTGGAGGCCATGCCCTACTGGGGATTGCCGACCGTCCGCACGGCTCTGACGGAGGCCCTGGACAACCTGCACACCGCGGCATCCACCCTGCAGCTGCCTGGGGACAGAACGCTGACGCTGGACAGCCACACCAGGATCATGGGCATCCTCAACCGCACCCCCGACTCCTTCTACGCCGGCAGCCGTGTGGCCTCCCGGGGAACCGTGGCAACAGGCGGCGCCATGCTGGAAGCGGGCGCCGCCATTCTGGACATCGGCGCCGAGTCCTCCCGCCCCGGTTCGGAGCCGGTGAGCGAGGATGAAGAGATGGACCGACTCCTCCCCGACATCGAGGCGCTGCGCAGGGCTTTCCCCGGGGCCGTGCTCTCGGCGGACACCACCAAGGCCTCCGTGGCCCGTGCCGCTGTGGAGGCCGGTGCCGACATGGTCAACGACATCTCCGGGTTCGCCTTCGACGAAGCCATGGCCCCCACGGTGGCCCGACTCGGTGTCCCCACGGTGCTGATGCACATCAAGGGCACCCCGAAAACCATGCAGCGCGACCCCCACTACCACCACCTCTTCGCCGAAATGACCGGATACTTCGACGAGCGGGTCGGCTACGCCCTGCGGTGCGGCATCCGCCGCGACCAGCTGATCCTGGACCCGGGGATCGGCTTCGGCAAGCGGAAGGAGGACAACCTGGCCATCCTGCGCCACCTGGAGGCCTTCCGCACCTTCGGGCTTCCGCTGCTGGTGGGGCACTCCCGGAAGAGCACCATCGGCCGGGTCACCGGCGAGGAGGACCCGGCGGGGCGCCTGGAGGGGACGCTGGCCGTTTCGGCGCTCTGCGCCTGGCAGGGCGTCCCTCTGATCCGCGTGCACGATGTGGCGGAGAACGCCAAGGTCCTCCGGACCATCCAGGCCGTGAAGGGATAACCGCGGCCGCAGACCGGCCCAGGGAAGGAAAGGAGCAATCATGGAGGTACTGCCCGTACTGGATATCAAGGACGGCGCGGCGGTGCAGGGCTACCGGGGCGAACGGGAGCGCTACCGCCCGGTGGAAAGCGTTCTGACCGACAGCAGCGACCCTCTCGACCTGCTGAGGGCTCTCTTGGCCGCCACCGGCGCCTCCACATGGTACGCCGCCGATCTGGACGCGCTGCAGGGGAAGGGGGACAACGCCTCCCTTCTCGACCAGCTTGCCGTCGCTGCCGGTGTGCCGCCGTGGATCGACGCGGGAACGGGCACCCTGGAAGCGGTAGAGGCTCTGCTCGAACAGGTTCCTGCCGCCGCAGCCATCGTCGGCTCCGAGACCCTGAACGGCGAAGAGGGATTCCACAGCCTTTCCGTGACGCTCCCGGAGAGACAGCGGATCTTCAGTCTGGACATCAAAGACCGACGGCCCCTCACCGGGGAGGGTTCTCCCTTCGCGGAGCGGACCATTATGGAGAGCCTGGAACTGCTCTCCTCCACGGGCTGGCGGAGGGTGATCCTGCTGGGACTGGAACAGGTGGGCACGGGCGGGGGCCTCCCCTTCGAGCTGCTGGGCTCCGCCCGTCGGGCCTTCCCGGAGCTGGAGCTCTACGCCGGCGGGGGGCTCCGCTCCGCCGGGGAACTGGGTCATCTCGCCTCCCTGGGCGTCTCCGGCGTCCTGGCGGCCACGGCCCTCCACCGGGGCTGGATCACGTCAACGGATATCGAGGAGGTGTCCCCATGAGGACCCTCCATCCGGAACGGACGGCACTGCTGGCAAGCGTTCTCTCGGCCGAGGAGGTACCGGCCGCCCTCTCCGGCGGCGCCGACATCATGGATGTGAAAAACCCGGCCGAAGGAGCGCTGGGAGCCCCCTCCCCGGCAACAGTGCGGGCTGTGCGGGCGGCCACACCGGCGGAGCTCCACGTGAGCGCGGCCCTGGGGGACATGCCGGACCTGCCCGGCACGGCGGCGCTGGCGGCGGTAGGCGCGGCGTCGGCGGGCGCCTCAATCGTGAAGGTGGGGCTCTACGGCCCATCCACCGAAGAGGCGGTCTGCCGCCTGCTCGGGACGGTGGCCGCGGCGCTGGCCGCAGAGAGCCCGGCAACAGCGCTGGTGGCGGGCGTCTACCCCGACGCACCGCTTTCCAAGGGCATCAACCCCCTGTCGGTGCCGCGCTGCGCCGCCGAAGCGGGGGTGGCGGGCTGCCTCCTGGACA
>JAIPGA010000063.1 GCA_021736445.1 Synergistales bacterium
TAGCTGGCTCTCGAGATTCATCGTCGCACCGCACCTTCAAGACGTTCCGTCATCTCCCCGAGGAGACGCAGGGCCTCCGGCCGTTTCCGCCAGTCGGCCTGGGCCAGCTGGTAGAGCCCGAAGAGCTCGTCGAGCATCTGCTGCTGCCCTTCGCCCATCCAGGGGGAGATCCGGGCCAGACGCATCTTGATCTCCTCGATCTGCTGTCTGGCGTCCTCTTCCTCATCGACACCGGGCAGATCCAGCACCTGATGCACCAGGGTGTTCTCCGCCACCAGCGCCTCGACGGTCAGCACGCCGCCGGAATCGACGGAGAAGCGGACGTCCACCTCGTCGACGGAGCCGGGCTCGAACCGGACCGCGCCGATCCTGGTCCGTTTCCACTGCTCCACCGACGCGCCCTGGACCACCGGCACCGTCACGACCCCCCGGCCGGAGGGACGGAAGGACCGCACCGACGAGGCGGGAAGGGGGGTCCCCTTCTCCAGAAGGGTCGCCACCGTGCCGTCCACCGTCTCGATCCCCAGGTCCCGGGCCAGGACGTCGAGCAGCACGTGGCGGCCCGCGTCGCCGGCGATGAGCGCCGCGCCGGTCACCACCGCCTCATCGGGGCAGAACCCGGCGTGCTCCGGGGGGGCCACCTCGGCCTCAAGCATCCTGCGGAGCAGCGGCAGTCTGCTGCTTCCGCCCACAAGGATCAGCCGATCCGGACGGTAGCGGCGCCAGAACCGCCCGGCGAGACGGACAATCCGGCGCACCGGTTCGGCCACCCGTTCCTCCATCTCCCGTCGGGTCACCTCGAGAGCTTCGGCGGGCTCCACCCCGGCGAGCAATCCCCTGGGAGGATACCAGGTCACCGACCCGCTCTCGGTCAGCGCCCGCTTCAGGCGTTCCGCCTCGGCCAGCAGCGTCATCCTGCGGGCCCCTTCTTCGGACAGCTCTTCGTCGCCGAGCCGCAGAGCCAGCCACCGGGCGATCAGCAGGTCCAGATCGTTGCCGCCGATATTGCTGTAGCCCTGGGTCTCCACCACCTGCCAGACATTGTCCTCCTGTTCCACCACACTGACGTCCAGGGTGCCGGCACCGAAATCGAGGATGAGAAAGCGGCCCTCCTGCCCCACGGCGATGGCCGCCGCCGTAGGCTCGTTGACGATCCGCACCGTGTCGAAGCCGCTCCGCCTGGCGGCCCGCACCATGGCCGCCCGCTCGGGAAAGCTGAAATGCGCCGGGACGGTGAGCACGCAGGAGGAGACAAAGCTCTGCAACTCGGCTTCCATATCCTCCCGCAGCAACTCAAGCAGAGGAACCAGCAGCTCCTCCGGGCGGTAGTGCTCGCCCTCGATCTCCACCGTCCAGTCCTTGCCCAGGTGGCGCTTCACGTCCCGCCAGGAACGCCCCGAATCGGGCGACACCTTGCGGCAGGCCTCCTCGCCGGCAAGCCATCCCTCCTGTTCGGAGTAGGCCACATAGGAAGGAGTCTGGAGGCTCCCCCAGCGGTTGCGGAGGATCCTCGGCCTCCCATCCTCTCCGAGTACGGCAATCTGCGCATAGCCCGTCCCCAGATCAACGGCCACCCTGGGACATGCCACGGCACCCATCTCCTTTCGCGCCCACCAGCCCGCCCCCGTGGGGGGCGGGGACAACCTGGACGTCCACCACCTCGCCGGGACTCCGGGAACCGGGAAACGTCACGTCCACATACTGAGGCGCCAGACCCCGGGCGTACCCATCGGCGCATCGCTCTACCAGCACCGGCAGGACCATTCCGTCCAGCCGCTCCAGGCAGGCCTGCAGCAGCAGCTGTCCAGACCGCCTGGCCCGGGCGCACCGCTCCCTGATCACCGGACCGGACACCCTCTCCCCGAAGGCCGCCGCCGCTGTGCCCCCGCGGGGCGAAAAGGGAAAGACATGCACCCGCCCCACGCCGAGCGTCGCCAGCAGCCGGAGGCTTCTTCGGAAAGCCTCCTCGTCCTCGCCGGGGAAGCCCACCAGCAGATCGGTGCTGATGTGGACATCATCGCCCAGCAGACGCCGCACCCTTCCTACGGTCCCCGCCACCTGCGAAGCGCTGTACCCCCGCCGCATCCGCTCCAGCACCCTGTCGTCCCCGCTCTGGAGGGGGATATGCATATGATGGCAGAAGGAAGGCACATCGCCAAGTCTCCCGAGCAACGCTTCATCCAGGGCGAAGGGCTCAATGGAGCCGAATCGGATGCGCCGGATCCCACGTACCGCGGCGATCCGCTCCACCAGATCGGCGAGACCGGGTTTCCGCGACCACTCTCGCCCGTAGATCCCCAGATGCACCCCGGTGAGAACCACCTCGACGCATCCGGCCGCGGCGAGGTGCCGCACCTCGTGGAGGACATCCTCCGGCGGACGGCTGGTGGGGCAACCGCGGACGGAGGGGACGATACAGTAGGAACAGAAGTGGTCACAGCCCTCCTGGACCTTCACGAAGGCCCGGGTGTGCAGATGGGGACGGGTAAGGGAAAGGGGGTCCCAGGGGGCCTCGGGCCACAGAGAACGGCGGACGACACGGAACCCCCGGTCACCCCGCCGCGCCCGGGCGAGCAGCTCCGGAATCCGGTGCTTCTCCCTGGTGCCCACAAGCAGATCCACACCCAGGGAACGGGCGTGGTCGGCCTCGATCCGCTGGGCATAGCAGCCGGCAAGCACCACGATGGCCTCTGGATTCTCGCGGCGGATGCGGCGGACATACCGGCGGCTCTTCCGGTCCGCCTCGGCGGTCACCGTACAGGAGAGCACTACCGCGGCATCGCAGTCTTTCTCATCGACCAGCACGGCGCCGGCCCGGAGCAGGGCGTCGGCGACGGCCTCGGCGTCGTAGAGATTGGTGCGGCAGCCCAGCGTCCGGATCGCAAAGCGCAGACCGGTGCAGTCAGGAAGCACAGCTCTCCGCCTCCCGCTGCAGGAGCAGATAGCTGCAGGCCGCCACCGCCGCGGTCTCCGCCTTGAGGATGGTGGAGCCCAGGGAGACGGAACGGAAGCCCAGATTCCGGAGATGGGCCTTCTCCCGGTCGGAGAAATCCCCCTCCGGACCGATGGCCACCGTGGCGGCTTCGCGGGGAGCGAAAGCCCCCAGGGGCCTGGCGTGGCCGTCGATGATGGCGGCCAGCGGCAGACCGGCGATATCGCCCTCGTCCAGGGCCGTCAGCGGCTTCGGCGGCTCCAGCGACGGCGGTTCGGGCAGGGCGCACTGCTTGGAAGACTCGGCGATCAGCCGCTCCCAGCGTTCCATCTTTTTCGCCAGCCGCCCCGCTTCCAGGCGCACCACCGACCGGTCGCAGGAAAGGGGGAGGATGCGCCGCACCCCCAGCTGTGTCGCCTGCCGCAGCATCTGCTCGAAGGGGGCCGTCTTGACCAGCGCCGCCAGCAGATACACCGACAGCGCCGCGCCCTCCACGGGGTCACGCCTCAGCTCCCGGGCGTACCACCCGTCGGCGCGGTGTTCGAGACGCAGCGTCAGCAGCCGGCCGGGCAGCAGCCCCTCCACGGCATCACCGTCGCCGCAGCGCCGGACGTCGATGAGATGGTGCAGCGCGGCGGGGTCGGGCTTCCAGAGCCCTTCGGGCGTCCTCCGGCTGGTCTCAAGACGCAGGCGTGGCCGAGACACCCCACCACTCCTCCTTCGACCGCTCCGCCCGCGGCTCCATGCCCGCGTCGGCGAGGACCTTGAGGAAGTCGTCACGCTCCTTCAGGAGGACCCCCGAACAGATCATCACGCCGTGACCGGCAAGGATGGCGGGGGCCTTCGGGGCCAGCCTCCGGAGGGGTTCGACGATGATGTTGGCGATCAGCAGGTCCACAGGGCCGGTCACATCGTCCAGAAGATCCCCCTGCTCGGTGGAGACCGCGGCTTCGGTGAGGCCGTTGAGCTCCCGGTTCCGGACCGTCTCCTCCAGCGCGGCCGGGTCGATATCCCGGGCCGTCACCTGGCGCGCTCCCAGCAGGCTGGCGGCGATGGCGAGGATCCCCGAACCGCATCCCACATCCAGCACCTGCCGGTCTGTGCAGGCCTTCTGCTCTGCCTCCAGAAGCTCCAGGGCGATCTGGGTGCTGGCGTGCTGTCCCGTCCCGAAGGCGTTCCCCGGATTGATCCGGATGGGGATCTGCCCCGCATGGAAGCCCTCGTCGTGCCAGGGCGGTACGATCACCAGCTGCTTGCCCACCTGGAGGGGAGGGAAGGAGTCCTTCCACGCCGTGTGCCACTGCCGGTTTTCCACCTTGCCCATATCGACGATCTTCACGCGGGGCCACTCCTCCATGGCCCGGGAGACCTGCTGCATCCAGTGTCCCAGCTCATGGGAGCTCCGGAAATAGGCCCGGAGCCGGCTGTTGGTGATCCCCTCCAGATGCTCGCCGCCGATACTGCCGGAAAGCTCCACGATGGAGCTCAGAACCTCGGCATCCTGTGCCCCACCTTCGATTGTGATATACCACCAGTAGCTTTCCCGAACAGTCATGGCCGTACCCCCCGCATGAATATGAGCGGGGGGAGGCTGCAGCCTCCCCCGCGGATCCCGGCTTCATTATAGTCCAACCGCACCGCTCGGGCAATGGGCCCGGGACGCTCTACCCGCCGGGGGAGAAGAATCCCTTCAGCTTGTGCAGCAGACCGCCCTCGTTGATCTCCACATCCATCTCCTGCGCCAGCGCTTCGAGCAGCGCCCGCTGCCGCTCCGTCGGGGCCTCGGGAACCTTGACCTCCAGATGGGCCACCATATCGCCCTGACCGCGCCCGCGGAGACGGGGCATGCCCTTGTCCCTGATCCGGAAGGTCCGGCCGGGCTGGCTCCCCGAGGGGACCTCCAGCGTCGCCGTCCCCTCCAGCGTGGGCACCTCCACGGTGCACCCAAGCGCCGCCTGGGGGAAGGCCACCTCCACCTTCGTGTGGAGCACGTCGCCGTCGCGGACAAAACGCTCGTGTTCGGCCACATTGATCACCAGATAGAGATCCCCCGGCGGGCCGCCGTTGCGGCCCTCTTCGCCTTCGCCGGAGATCCGGAGCCGGGTGCCGGTGTCCGCCCCGGGGGGCACCCGGACCTCCAGGGTCCGGCGTCTCCGCACGGTGCCCGTCCCGTTGCACTCCCTGCAGGGGTTGGGGTTGATCGTGCCCGTTCCGCCGCAGTGGGCGCAGGGGGCCACCGAGGCGAACTGCCCGAAGGGGGTCCGCTGGACATGCTCCACCTGCCCCGTGCCGCCGCATTTGTCGCAGGTCTTCGGCGTGGTTCCCGGTTCGGCGCCGTTGCCGCCGCAGCGTTCGCACCGCTCCCGTCGGGGGACCTGGACCTCCTTGTTCACACCCTGATAGACATCCTCCAGGGTCACCTGCAGCTCCATCTCCAGGTCGCGGCCGCGCCGGGGGGCGTTGCCCCCCCGGCTCCTTCTGCCGCCGCCGCCACCGAAGAAGTTGTCGAAGATATCGCCGAAGATGTCCCCGAAGGGATCACCGCCGCCGAAGGGCCCGCCGCCTTCGAAGGGCCCGCCTCCCGGAGGACCCTCGCCGACGTAGCCGAACTGGTCGTACTGGGCCCGCTTCTGGGGATCCGAGAGGACCTCGTAGGCCTCCTTGATATCCCTGAAGCGTGCTTCGGCGTTCTTGTCTCCGGGATTCGCGTCGGGATGATACGTCTGTACCAGCTTCCTGTACGCACGCTTGATATCAGCGGCTCCCGCGTCCCGGGACACCCCTAGCACATCATAGTAGTCCTTCTGTTGTCCCGGCCCCGGCATGAGCTGTCACTCCTATGCACTGTCTTCTTTTTTGTCGTGGAATTCCGCGTCTACGGTCTCCTCGTCGCTGGCGCCTGCCGCCTGCTCTTCGCCGGCTTCCCCCTGAGCGCCCTCGGCGCCCTGGCCCTGCTGCTGGTAGAGCTGCTGGGAAAGCTCGTGGACACTCTTGGTGAGCTTCTCCGAGGCGGCCTTGATGGCGTCCACATCGTCCTTCTGGGTCACCTCGCGGACCTCCTTGATCTCGTTCTCCACCCGGGACTTCAGCTCGGCGTCCACCTTGTCGCCCAGATCGCCAAGGGTCTTCTCGGCGTTGTAGGCCAGACTGTCGGCCTCGTTGCGGGCCTCGGCGAGCTCCTTCTTCTTCTTGTCTTCCTCCTCGTAGGCCTCGGCGTCCTGCTTCATCCGCTCGATGTCGTCCTCTTCGAGGTTCTTGGACTCGATGGTGATGTGCTGGGACTTGCCGGTGCCCTTGTCCTGGGCGGAGACATTGAGGATCCCGTTGGCGTCGATCTCGAAGGTCACCTCGATCTGGGGCACCCCCCGCGGTGCGGGCGGGATCCCGTCCAGGTAGAAGCGGCCCAGCGAGACATTGTCGCCGGCCATGGCGCGCTCGCCCTGGAGCACGTGCACCTCCACCTGGGTCTGGTTGTCCGCCGCCGTGGAGAAGGTCTGGGTCTTCTTGGTCGGTATCGCCGTGTTCCGCTCGATGACCTTGGTGAAGACCCCGCCCAGGGTCTCGATACCCAGGGAGAGCGGCGTGACGTCCACGAGGACCACGTCCTTGTGCTCGCCGGCCAGGATGGCGCCCTGGATGGCGGCACCGATGGCCACGCACTCGTCGGGGTTGATCCCCTTGGTGGGCTCCTTGTCGAGGAGCTGCTTGATCTTCTTCTGCACCATGGGCATCCTGGTGGAACCGCCCACAAGCAGGATCTTGTCGATATCCGAAGCGGAGAGCCCCGCGTCGGACAGCGCCTGCTTGGTGGGCTGCACCACCCGTTCCAGCAGGTCCGAGGTGAGCTCGTCGAACTTGGAGCGGGAGAGCGTCAGCTCCAGGTGCTTCGGTCCGTTCTGGTCGGCGGTGATGAAGGGCAGCGAGATGCTGGTCTCGGACATGGAGGAGAGCTCCACCTTGGCCTTCTCCGCCGCCTCGCGGAGACGCTGGGTGGCCATCTTGTCCTTGCCGAGATCGATACCCTCCTGCTTCTGGAACTCCTTCACCATCCACTTGACGATGCGCTCGTCCCAGTCGTCGCCGCCCAGATGGTTGTCGCCGGAGGTGGCGAGCACCTCGAAGACCCCTTCGCCCACGTCGAGGACGGAGACGTCAAAGGTGCCGCCGCCGAGGTCGAAGACGAGGATCTTGTGCTCGCCCTCCTTGTCCACGCCGTAGGCCAGCGATGCCGAGGTGGGCTCGTTGATGATCCGCAGTACCTCCAGCCCGGCGATGGTCCCGGCGTCCTTCGTGGCCTGGCGCTGGGCGTCCTGGAAGTAGGCCGGGACGGTGATCACCGCCTGCGTCACCGGCTCGCCCAGGTACTCCTCGGCGTCACGCTTCATCTTCTGGAGGAGCATGGCGGAGATCTCCTGGGGCGTGTACTCCTTGCCCTCCAGGTTCACCTTGTCGTTGCTGCCCATCTTCCGTTTGATGGACATCACCGTCTTGTCGGGGTTGACGATGGCCTGCCGCTTGGCAAGCTGCCCCACCAGACGCTCCTTCTCCTTCGAAAAGGCCACCACCGAAGGGGTTGTCCGGCTCCCCTCGGCGTTGGGTATCACCGTTACGGCATCGCCCTCCTTCACGGCGATGCAGCTGTTGGTCGTTCCAAGATCAATGCCGACTACCTTACCCATATTCTGTCACCTCATTCTTCAAAAAGTTCATGACTGCTGTATGTGCTTTCCGCTACTCGCACTCACCTTCGGCCGTTTCCGTGTCGCCTTCGTAGGTGCCGACGACAACCTTGGCGGCCCTGATCACCCGATCTCCAAGCCTGTACCCAGGCTGGACAACCTCCAGGACGGCATGATCCCGCTCCGGATCGTCCACGGCCACGCTGGACACCGCTTCGTGCACCCCGGGATCGAACTTCCCCTCGCCGGAGATCTGCGTCGCGCCCAGTTCGGCCAGAACCTGCCGGAACTGCTGCCGGACCATGGAGACGCCCTTGAGCAACGACTCGCCCTCCTGTGCCGCGGCGATGGCCCGGTCGAGATTGTCCATCACGGGCAGCAGCTTGCGCACCGCCTGCTCGCCGGCCAGCTCTTTCTGGCGTGCCGATTCGCGTTCCACCCGTTTCCGGTAGTTGTAGAGATCCGCCTTGTGGCGGGCGGCCACGTTCTTGAGCTGGTCCCGCTCCTTCTCCAGCCGTTCCACATCCTGCCGCATCGATTCCAGATCGGCCTGCATCGCGGCCATGAGGGATTCCTCGTCGCTGACCGCCCCCTCGTTCCGGGGCGCTGCCTCGTCGCCGTTTTGCTGCTCCGGCGACTCCCGGCCTTCCTCCGTACCGGCAGGGGGGGTGTGAGCATCGTTTCTGTCAACCATTATTCTCCCCTCCTTCCTTCTGTTCTTCCAGTGTCTCCAACCCGCCGATGATCGATTCCAGGACGGCGATGGATCCTTCGTAGTCCATGCGCACCGGCCCGATCAGCCCCATCACAGCCCGCTGCCCCCCCGCACTGGTCGTGGCGAGGAGGACGGAACAGTCCTGGAGACGATCGACAGGGTTTTCTTCGCCGATGGTCACCGAGAGCCCGCCATCGACGGTGCAGCTCTCCACCAGCTCCGCCAGCGCCTCCTCTTCCTCGAGAATGGAGAGGATGGTCTGGAGCTTCTCCACATCCCGGAATCCCGGGATCTGGAGGAGATTGCCGGCGCCGCTGGTAAAGAAGCGATAGCTCTGCTGTTTCAATATGGTATCCAGCTCATCGATGGCCGACCGGCAGTTGTGCTCGTGTTCCTGCAGCTCCGTGACCACATAGTGCATCAGGTCCTGCTTGACCGCCTGCCAGGGTCTGCCCACGGCGACGGCATTGATCCGCCGCCCCAGCTCGTCGAGCTCCTCCTGGCTCATCCGGCAGGAGAGCCGGATCATCTTGTGGTGCACCAGCCCGCCTTCGAGAACAAGGACGGCCAGCACCCTGTCGCCGCCCATGGCCACCAGATCCACCCGCATCAGCGAGACCTGCTCCAGCGGCGCAAGGGCCACCACGCCGCAGGAATGGGTGAGCCGGGTGATGAGATTGGAGATATAGCCCAGCACGCCCTCCACGTCGCTCCGCTCTCTGCGGATCTCCTGCAGCCACTGTTTCGCCTGCGGAGGCGGTTCGCGGTGGCGCTGGAGGATCGTGTCCACGTAGATCCGAAAGGCCTGGGCCGTGGGCAGACGACCGGCCGAGGTGTGCGGCTGGGCGAGGAAGTCCATCTCCTCCAGATCGGCCATCTCGTTCCGGATGGTCGCCGGGCTCCGGCCGCGGAGATACTGTTTGGAAAGCTTCCGGGAGCTCACCGGCTTCCCCGTCTGGATATATTCGTAGACCACCGCCAGAATCACCTCAAGAAGCCGTTCGGTAAGCACGAAACCCCCTCATTTCCTCTATTAGCACTCTCTGCTCATGAGTGCCAACAAGTGCTCAGTTCGTTTCGTAGCCTACCAGGGCCTCGGCAGATTGTCAATACAGGTCAAACTTTTTCCGCCTCTCTGCGGTTCATGCTACAATACGATTCCGAAAGAGCAGGGAACGCACACACTCAACGGAGGCTGTCGCATGGAACAACAACAGACAACCACCTTCCTGGTGGTCCGCCACGGTGAATGCAAAGGGAACAGAGAAGGGCTCTTCCGGGGCAGATGCGATTTCCCGTTGAACAGCGCCGGCCTCAGGCAGGCCCGGGCCCTCGCCGCGGCGGTGCAGCACCTGCCGATCACCCGCTGCTACACCAGTCCGCTCAGCCGTTCCGTCACCACGGCGGAACACATCGCGGAGCGTGCGGGCTGCGGCTGGGAACCCCACGAGGGGTTCAACAACATCGCCCTCGGTCCCTGGGAGGGACGCTCCAAGGATCACATCGCCGCCACCTACCCCGACGAGTGGCGCCTGTGGCGCACCAGCCCCGAGGCACTGGCCCTCCCGGACGCCGAGAGGCTGGACAGCGTCAGAGAGCGCTCCTTCCAGGCTCTGGAGCGGCTGGCGGCGGAACACGCCGGCGAGCACGTGGCGGTGGTCTCCCACCGGGCGGTGATCAAACCGCTCCTGGCCGCCTGTCTCGGCATCGCCTCTCCCTACTTCTGGCGCCTCCATGTGGACACCGCTTCCTACAGCATCGTCACCCACTCCCCGACAGCAGGGTACTGCCTCATACTGCTCAACGAAACGGGGCACCTGGAGAGCTTTGTGCGGGAGCTGGTGTAGGCCCTTCCGGAGATCCACCGAAAGGGAAGGCCCCGCCGGTACGCAGACGGAGATCGTTCCCGAATCACAGAGAAAGGAAAGAACGTCCATGCACCTATGTCCGAAGGGAACCGCCGAATCCACCATGCCCTGCATGGAGGGGCTTCCGCTCCCGCCGGGCGGCGCGGTGCACCCTCTCCGCCGAGAACGGAGCGGGCGATGATCCGCGCGGCCGTTCATCTCAAAACCCTCCGGGGGGAGCGCCTCACCACCCTGCGGCGGGCCTGCGAACAGCTGCGGGCACGCGGTATCCGGATCAGCGACGCCAGCGCCGTCTACGAAGACGCCGCTGCCGACAGTGGGCCGCCGCGGATGCTGGGCGTCTGTATCGTGGTGGAATACGAGGGGACCCCGTCGGGGCTGGCGGGGACCACCAGGGAAGCCCTCTCCGAACTGGGAACCGTCTGGGAACAGGGGATTCCCGTGGTGGAGGAGCGCTTCCTCAGCTGGGAGCAGGCCCCGAACAGCGACCTGCCCGAAGAGAGCCGCAGCAATCCCTTCTACACCCTCCCCCTGCGGGAGGTGAACCCGCCGTGGCTGCAGAGGCCACAGGGGGACCACCCCGACACCGAAGAGAACGCCGCCGGGCCGCTCATCCCGATCCGCATCGCCGAACTGCTCTAACGAGGGACGGCGCCAGTGGGGCCGCCCGGGACCGCCTCCCTCCGCCGGCAGCCCGCTCCACCGAACCGAAAGGGCGGGACGTCCCGTATCCGACGTCTAGCCCTTTCTGCTTCCCCGCTTCGTCTTCCCGCTGCTCCTGCGCTCCCGGAGCTGGCCGCAGGCACCGTCCACATCCCCGCCCCGCTCGGTGCGGACAAAGACCTCGAACCCCCTGGTCTGCAGCACATTCCGAAAGATATCCTGCGCCTTCTTCGTGGGAGGCTGGAACCCCTCCACTCCGGTGTTGCAGGGGATCAGGTTGACGAACACCTTGAGCTTCGACAGCAGTCCGGCGAGCCGTCTGGCGTCGTCGGGACGGTCGTTGACGCCGCCCAGCAGCAGGTATTCCACGGTCACCCTGTTTCCGGTCTGCTCCTGGTAGGTATAGAGCGTACCCATCAGCTCCTGCAGCGGATAGGTGTTGTTGATCGGCATCAGCTGGGAACGGAGTCTGCCGTCGGCGGCGTGGAGCGACACAGCCAGACGGACGTCGAGACCGCTGGCGGCGAGCTGCCGGATCCCCGGCAGGATCCCCGCGGTGGAGATCGTGACATGGCGGATCCCCAGGCCGCGCATCCTGGGATGCTGCAGCTGCCGGATCGACTGCAGCACATGGCTGGTGTTCAGGAAGGGCTCGCCCATCCCCATGAACACCAGGTTGTTGACCGGTTCCCCCAGCACACGCTCCATGGCCAGGAACTGCCCCACCATCTCGTGGACGGCCAGGTTCCGACGGAATCCCCCCTGTCCGGTGACACAGAAGGCGCATCCCAGCGAACAGCCCACCTGGGAGGAGAGACAGGCCGTCATCCGATTGTGATGTTTCATCAGCACCGACTCCACCGTCTCTCCGTCTTCCAGCCGCCAGAGGAACTTCCGCGTCCCGTCCCGGGAGACCACATCCTCCTCCAGCGCCGGCAGGTGGAAGGCCACACGCTCTTCCAGCCGCGCCCGCAGTCCCTTGGAGAGGTTGGTCATCTCCTCGAAGGAGACGGCATGCTTCGTGTAGAGCCATTCGCAAACCTGCTGCGACCGGTACTGCGGCTCCCCCTGCTCTGCAAAGAAGTTCTGCCATGCGGCGAACTCCATACCCAGTGCTTCCTTCACGTCGTGTTCCTCCTTCATCCTGTGAGGCTATCCTCTGCTGACGGCATGGACGCCTTCCGCCTCAAGCCACGCGGCCGCCCTCTCGGTGAGATCGCCCTGCAGCACAATATACCCCTCTTCCACCCAGGAACCGCAGCCCAGGCCCTTACGCATCCGCCTGGCCAGAGGCTCGAGTTTTGAAGCGGCGATCCCGTCCAGCCGGACCAGCGTCACCGTCTTGCCCCGGCGGCCCTTCTTTTCCTTGCGCACCACGGCCTTGCCGACAGCGGTGAGATCCGTCGGTCCGGCACCGCCTCCGGCCGCGCCGGCATCCCCTTCGTCCTCCTGTTCGCCCGTGGTCGGTGCGTCCCCCACGTCGAACCCCTCTTCCGCAAAGAGCCGACGGAAGGCGTGGTTCTCCGGCTCCTCGTTGGCAAAACGCTCCCGCTTCTTCGCCGCCATCTGCGGCTCCCTCCTTTCCGTCTGCAACGGCACAGATCCAGGCCATTGTATCCCACCTCCCAGGGACACGGAAACCGCCGTCCGCCTTTCGGATCGAAAGGAAGGCATCCGTAGCCGCGCGGGCAGCCTGTCTGCCGGAAACCGGGGTTTGGCAGGAGATCAGCGCGGCCCCGGTCACCACACTCGGCAGCTGGGCAGGGTCCCTCGGGAGGTGATGAAGGTGTTCTGACGGTGGCAACACAAGGTTGCCCCTACGCCCGAAAGAAGAGGAAAAATCAGTTTTCAGACAACAGGAAAAACGGGATAGGAAGCGGACGCGGATTTCGAGGGGTATTTTCGCTGGGCAGATAAAAATCCCCTCTGCCTTGCGACAGAGGGGATTACATTCAACTGGTGGAGCTGGGGGGAATTGAACCCCCGACCTCTTCCATGCCAAGGAAGCGCGCTCCCGCTGCGCCACAGCCCCGATCCGATTCAACGAGCGTCATTATAGGGGGCCGGCAGGCGGCTGTCAAGCATGAGTTCGCCGGGAACGCACGGAGAGCGCGGTGTCGCCGCCGGGTTACTTCAGCTCGCCGCTTTTCAGCTTGCTGTCGAAATCCCTGCGGAGCTCCAGCAGCTTCTTGGACATCCAGAGCAGCGCCACCAGGTTGGGGGCCGCCATGAGGCCGTTCATGGTGTCCGAGAGGTTCCAGATGTTGCCCAGGAATTCCCCTCCGCCGCCGGCGGCGCCCACGAAGATCACGATGATCCAGAGCGCCCGGTAGACATGCTTCACCTTCGGGCCGAAGATGTACCGGGCGCTGGTGTCGCCGTACCAGTACCAGCCGAGGATCGTGGAGAAGGCGAACATGGCCAGACCGATGGAGAGGATCATGATCCCCGTCTGGCCCATCACCGTTTCGAAGGCCGACAGCGTCAGCTGGGCCCCCGTCAGGTCGGGCTGGGAGGTCAGCACGCCGGTCACCATGATGGCGGTGATGGTCATGGTGCAGACCACGATGGTGTCCAGGAAGACCTCGAAGAGGCCGTAGGTGGCCTGCCGGCAGGGGTGGTCGGTGACCGCCGAGGAGTGGACCATCGGCGCCGAGCCCAGGCCGGCTTCGTTGGAGAAGATACCCCGGGCCACGCCCTTGGTGAGGGCCATCTTGATGGACCAGCCGGCCACGGCCCCGGGAACGGCCCGCGGGTCGTGGAAGGCGTACTTCACGGCCATCCCCCAGGCGTCGCCGATCATGTCGGCGTTCAGCACCAGGATGACCCCGGCGCCGATGAAGTAGAAGACCGCCATGAAGGGCACCAGATAGGTGGTCACCTCGGCGATGCGGGTGATGCCGCCGACGATGACAAGAGCGATCAGGACGGCGATGATGATCCCCGTCACGTAGTGGGGAATACCGAAGGCCAGGTTGGTCGCCTCGGCCACGGAGTTGGCCTGGATGGCGTTGCCGATCCCGAAGGCCGCGAACATGGCGAAGAAGGCGAAGAGCCAGGCCAGCCACTTCTGCCCCGTGCCGCGTTCCAGCACGTACATGGTGCCGCCGCGCCAGTTGCCCTCTTCGTCCCTGCCGCGGTAGTGGACCGCCAGGGTGACCTCGGCGAACTTCGTGGTCATGCCGAAGACCGCCGTCACCAGCATCCAGAAGAGCGCGCCTGGCCCCCCGAGGTGGACCGCCGTGGCCGCGCCGGCGATGTTGCCCGACCCAAGTGTGGAGGCCAGCGCCGTGGCCAGGGCCCCGAAGGAGGTGATCGAGCCCTCACCTTCCGCCTTCTTGCCCAGCTTGCCGAAGACCTCCTTGAACATAAACACGAAATACCGGATCTGCGGGAACCCGAGAACGAAGGTCAGGTAGACACCCGTCCCGAGCAGCAGCGTGATCATCCACGGTCCCCAGACGATGGAGTTCACAAAACCATTGATCTGCATGATCGTTTCCATAGGCACTGTTCTCCTTTCGCGTCACACACGCCAAGCCACAGGTCACATGCCGGACAGATCAGACACCTTGCCTCCACTTCCGCCTGATGACCACCCCCTGTTCCCACCGCGCCGCTCCATCCGGAGCGGGCCGGGCGCTTCGTCGCACGCCAGACATCGGAAATCGGGCGCCACATGTGTCGCCATTCACAACGAGATGAGGTTATCACAATATTTTGATCAATACAAGTTTTTGCTTGGCAGCTTCGGGTGGACAGGCGCGGGGAGAGTTGGTACAAAGACAGAGGTACAGGGAGCGGGGCAACCGGAGCATGCCATTCCGGAGGCCCGCAGGGCGTTGCGGGGCGCGGGCACAGACCGTGTCGCCGCGGGGGCCGCTGTACAAGGGCCCGGAAAAGGAGGTTCGACATTGAAGACACGCGGGAAAGCACTAACAGGGGCGCTCTGCGCTCTTCTTCTTCTCGTTTCGGCTACCGCTGCGACCGCCGTCTCCCGGGGGGAGGTGGTCCAGGAGGTGGTGACCGCCCTGGGGCTCCCCGAATGGGGCGGCGCCCGGCAGTACGAGGACGTGCCTCCCGGTCACCCCCAGGAGGAGGCCATCGAGACGGCCGCGGCGCTGGGCATCCTCCTGCCGGGGGACCACTTCCACCCCGACATCGAGGCGACGCGGGCCGAGGCCCTGGGGCTGGCCTTCCTCGGCATGGGCTGGCGCAAGGAAG
>JAIPGA010000064.1 GCA_021736445.1 Synergistales bacterium
CCACGGGGGGGCAGTCGATATGATCGGCGCGGAAGCAGACATAAAGCCGTGTTCCCCTCCCCGGCTCCGAGGCAAGCGCCAGCTTCCCGTCGGCAAGCTCGGCGGCCTGTTTGAGAAAGGGCAGCCCCAGCCCCACGCATCTGGTGGTCCGGCTCGTCACAAAGGGATCCAGCACCTGCCGGCAGGTCGCCTCGTCCATGCCGCGGCCGTCGTCTGTGACCTCCAGCGTCCGCCACCCCTCATCGGTGCGGAAGGCGCAACGGACGTCGATGTTGCGCGCTCCGGCGCTGGTGCTGTTCTCCGCAATGTCCGTCAGATGCTGGGAGAGATCGTCAAGCATGGTATCCCGGGGATGCTACTGGTACTGTTCCAGGATCTCGCCCACCTTGTCGGGGGTCAGCCGACCGTGGGTGTCGTCGTCCACCATCATGCAGGGCGCCAGACCGCAGGCGCCGATGCAGGCCACCGGCTCCAGGGTGAAACGCAGGTCCTCGGTGGTGTCGTTCTCCTCCACGTGGTACATCTCCTTGATCTTGTCCAGGATCTTGAGACTCCCCCGCACGTGGCAGGCCGTCCCCCGGCAGACCCGGATGATATGCCGGCCCCGGGGCTTGAGGTGGAACTGGGAGTAAAAGGTGGCCACCCCGTAGAGCTCCGCCGTGGGGATCTTGAGCTCGTTGGAGATGGTCGCCAGGGCCTCCTCCGGCAGGTAGCCGAACTCCCGCTGCGCCTCCTGCAGGACGGGGATGACGCCGCCCTTCTTCCCCTTCCAGGGAGCGACGATCTCCTTCGTCCTGGCCGCCACGTCCACAACCTGTTCAACCATTGTCGTACCTCCTTCTTCGAAACAGACAGTCCTCTTCCCGCACATCCGCAGGGCTCGCACCCTCTCACCCTATCGCATCACCCCCGCACGGAGATCCGCCTCCGGGACACGTTCCACACCCCATAGCGTTCTTGTTTTCACAATTAAAAGGCTCCACTTGCCCTTTGTCTCCGCTACTCTATCAAAAAGAGGTCGATCCGGGAACAGCACAGAGGGCAGGCGCACTTTGTTCCCATAATAGCAAAGATAACCGGCCTGCCGTGTTACGAATCTCATTTTCCGTAACATCTTGTATGCACCATACAATGTCCAGTGTTCCCCTGCCGCCAATGGCACAAATACAGCAGCCGCCAAAGCCTGTATAATGAACCTGCAAAGGGGGGACGGCAGATGTGGCACGGCAGGCTTCCCAGGGAGATCCTCCAGGCATCGCGGGAGTCCTATGTAACACGGACCGGCAGTCATGTCCACAAGCCGGTCGAAGGTGGTGTGATCGACTGCGCCCTGGGCACCAATCCGCTGGGTATGGCGGAAGCGGTGCGCGCACAGCTGGCGCAGGCCCAGGAGTGGGACCCCAGCGTCTACCCCGCCGGCGACGCCCGGGCGCTCAAGGAGCGCCTCCGGGGCTACCTCGGCGCGGAGCGGACCGAAGCCGACGAGATCATCGTCGGCCAGGGCTCCATCGACATCCTGCTGACGCTGCTCCGGCTGCTCCTCCCGCCGGGCTCCCTGCTGGGCGGCGTGTCGCCGCAGTTCACCGACGTGCCGCTCCAGGCGACGCTCCACAACATCCGCTACCATCCCGTGGTGCTCCTCCCTCCGGCCTACGGCGCCGAACGGGAGACCTGGATCCGTTCGGTGCGGATGCGGCCCCACGTGCTCTATATCGACCGCCCCCACAATCCCACGGGACAGGTGCTCCCCCTGGAGACGCTCCAGGAGATCTGCGATCTCTGCGAAGGACAGGGCACCTGGGTGATCGTCGACGGCGCCTACGCCGACTACCTCCCCCCGGAGGAGTGGGCGGTGGGGATCGCCAATCCCAACCTCATCGTGGTGCGCTCCTTTTCCAAGGCCATGGGGCTCGCGGGGGTGCGGGTGGGCTACGCGGTGATCCGGGACCGGGAGCTGCGCAACATCTATCGCAAGACCCATCCGCCCTTTACGGTGAGCACGCCCGGCGAGGTGCTGGCCGCCGCGGCGCTGGAAGACAGCGCCTTTCTGGAACGGAC
Source organism: Synergistales bacterium (assembly GCA_021736445.1). NCBI lineage: Bacteria > Thermotogati > Synergistota > Synergistia > Synergistales > Synergistales bacterium. The sequence goes on from JAIPGA010000064.1 coordinate 2,059, forward strand.
CCGGCGCTACGCCTGGCGGGCCAAGGAGCGGCTGCTGGACAGCCTCCAGAGACAGGCCCTTGTCACCGGGGCCGCCACGGACCGGCGGACGCCGATCATGCTGCTGCAGCGTCCCCGAGGGAACCTCGCGGAGCTCTTCGGGGGTGCGGGGATCGCCGTGGAACCCGGCGACGGCTACATGCACCTGGGGGAGAACTCGGCGCGCATCCGCATCCCCCGGCCCGATCAGCTGGAGGAACTGACGCAGAGGCTGGAGCGGCTTGAGGCACAGAACACCCCGTAAAAGACGAAAGGCGACAGAAAGGGGAACACATGCGGCATATCTGTATCCACGGGCATTTCTATCAGCCCCCGCGGGAGAATCCCTGGCTCGGGGCGGTGCTGCGCGAACCCAGCGCCGCTCCGGACCACGACTGGAACAGCAGGATCACCGGCCAGTGCTACCGCCCCAACCGGGCCGCCCGCCTGGTGGACAGCCGGGGACGCATCGTCAGCATGGTCAACAACTACCGGCATCTGAACTTCAACTTCGGCCCCACCCTCCACCGCTGGCTGGCGGAACACGAGCCGGTGCTGGCCGGCCGGATCACCCGGGCCGGCAACGCCACCGAGGCCGATGACGGCGGCGGCAACGCCATCGCCCAGGCCTACAACCATATGATCATGCCCCTGGCCTCGCCGGAGGACCGCACCACCCAGGTGCGCTGGGGGATTGCGGACTTCCGCTCACGCTTCGGCAGAGACCCGGCGGGGATGTGGCTGCCCGAAACGGCGGCGGACACGCCCACCCTGGAGACCCTGGCGGCGGAGGGGATCCGCTACACCATCCTGGCCCCCCGGCAGTGCCGGTCGGTGACGGACCCCGACGGCAACCGGCGGGAGACGCCTGACGGAGCGGGCCTGGACACCACCCGGCCCTACAGGGTGGTCCTGCCTTCGGGGAGGGAGATCGCGGTGGTCTTCTACGACGGGGAGCTGGCCCAGGAGATCGCCTTCGGCCCTCTCCTGGACAACGGCGACACCCTGGCCCGCCGGCTCGCCACGGGCTTCCCGGACCGGGAGGAACCCATGCTGCGGGTGGTGGCCACCGACGGGGAGACCTTCGGGCACCACCACGCCTTCGGCGAGATGGCCCTGGCCCGGGCCGTGCAGATCCTCTCCCAGTCCCGGGAGGCCATCCTCACCAACATCGCCGACTATCTGGACCGCTACCCGCCCACCTGGCAGGCGGAGATCGCCGAACGGACCTCCTGGTCCTGCGTGCACGGCGTGGAACGCTGGCGGAGCAACTGCGGCTGCAGCACCGGCGGCCGGCCCGGCTGGCACCAGCGCTGGCGGGGCCCCCTGCGGGGGGCCTTCGACAGCCTCCGGGCGCGACTGGACAACCACTACAGTTCGGTCTGCGAAGCCCGCGGGCTCGACCCCTGGGACCTCCGCAACGAGGCCATCGCGCTCTATCTGGACCACGGCGGGGAGGCCCCGGAGGCCTTCGCCAGGCGGCATCTCGGCGAGGACGCCGCGCCGGAAGCGGTCCGGGAGCTTCTGATGCTCCTGGAAGCGCAGCGGATGGGCATGTTCATGTACACCTCCTGCGGCTGGTTTTTCAACGACATCGCCGGGGTGGAGACAGCGCAGGTCATCGCCTACGCCCTGCGCTGTGCCGAGCTGCTCCGCGACGCCGGCGGCCCCGACGCCGTGGAGCAGCTGCGCTCCGACCTCGCCCAGGCCGAGGGAAACCGGAAGGCCTCCCCCACCGGGGCGGCGGTCCTGGAGGATGTGGCGGCCACCCGGCGACGGACACTGGAGGATGTGGCGGCATCGGCCTTCCTCCTCAACCGGGAGGACAGCTACTACGGCTTTTCGGTGGAGCAGACCCGGCAGATCTACGAGGGCGGCGACATCGATCTGCGGCTGGCCAGTCTGACCGTCACCGACAGCCGGACATCGGAATCCTGGGAGGGAAGCGCCGGAGGGCTCTTCGTGGGCGGCGCCGGCGAGGTCTGCCGTCTGGGGGCCTTCCCCCTGCCCTCCATGAAGGGGCTGGGCCGGTCTTTCTACAAGGGCGACCTGCTGGAGACCTCCAACCTGCTGCAGTCCACCTTTCCTCTGGGTCCCTGGAAGCTCGACGTACTCCCCCCCGACGACCGCGAGACGGCGGCCAGGGAGCGGCTGCACCAGGCGGAGCGCCGCTGGGCCTCCCAGGCCTCGGAGATCGCCGCGGAGAACCGGCGCCTCCTGGTGCAGCTGCATGCGCTGCAGATCGAACCGCCGGCCTTCCTGCAGTCCGCCGCCGCCTTCGATCTCAAGGAGCAGCTGGAGGCGCTGCTGGCCGGCGCCGAGAGCGCCCTGGAGCTGGCGGGCGAGAGCAGCGCTCTGGAGGAGCTCCTCTACGAGGCCCACTCCATGGGGCTTCAGCCGGAGCTCTCCTTTCTCGCCCCCGCGCTGTCCACCGAGATCCACGACATGCTCGCGCGGGTCGCCTCCCCGGCGGAGCGGGACCGCGGCCTCCTGCAGCGGATGCGCCACGCCTTCGACCGGGCGGAGGAACTGGGGATTGCAATCGATCTGTGGAGGATACAGAATGAGATGTGGCGGATTCTGGAGGCCTTCCAGCAGAGTCTCCCGCCGGAGGCCCTGGAGCTGGCGGGGCGGCTGGGGTTCGCCGTGCCCGACCGGCAGGATACCCTGCAATAGAGTGAGAACAGAGAAGGAGGACATCCCATGTCAGTGATGGTGCACGGCAAGAATGTGGGGCAGTCGCTCCGGAGAATGGTGGAGAACGACCCCGTCTTCCGGACGATCGCCTACTTTTCCATGGAAATCGGCATCAGCCACCATATCCCCACCTACTCGGGGGGCCTCGGCGTCCTCGCCGGGGACACCCTCAAAAGCGGCGCCGACCTGGGTGTGCCCATGGTGGGCATGACGCTGCTCTACCGGAAGGGCTATTTCAACCAGTCTTTCGACGAGAACGGACGGCAGCAGGAGCAGCCGGAGCAGTGGCAGCCGGAGCGGTTTCTCCAGCTGCTGCCCGGCGAGATCAGCCTCTTCATCGAAGGCCGCAACATCCGTGTGCGGACATGGGTCCACGATCTGGTGGGCCAGGGCAACTACCCCGTGCCGGTCTACTTCCTGGACACCGACTTCGAGGGCAACAGCCCCGAGGACCGGCAGCTCACCTGGAGTCTCTACGGCGGCGACCAGCGGTACCGCCTCTTCCAGGAGATCATCCTGGGCATCGGCGGCCTGCGGATGCTCCGGGACCTGGGGTACGACAACATCAAGACCTTCCATCTCAACGAGGGCCACGCCGGCTTTCTGACCCTGGAGCTGCTGCGGGAGATGGGCTACGAGAGCTACGACAAGATCCGCGAACAGGTGGTCTTCACCACCCACACCCCCGTCCCGGCGGGACACGACCACTTCCCCTACGACCTGGTGGACCGGGTGATGCCGCCGGTCTACGGCGAGCGGCTCCGCCGGATGCTGGGGGAAAACGGGGTCTCCATGACGGAAATCGGCCTCAAGTACAGCCGCTACATCAACGGCGTCTCCAAGAAGCACTCCGAGGTGAGCCGCCGGATGTTCAACACGCCCAACATCCACTCGGTGACCAACGGCATCCACTCCACCACCTGGACCTGTCCCGGCATGCAGCGGCTCTTCGACAAGCACATCCCCGGCTGGCGGCAGGACCCCTCACGGCTGACCCAGGCGCTCCAGCTCCCCGACAAGGAGCTCTGGAAGGCCCACCAGTCCGCCAAGATGCGGCTTCTGGGCCGGGTTCTGGAGGAGACCGGCCAGGAGCTGGATCTGGACGTGCTGACCATCGGCTTCGCCAGGCGGGCCGCCACCTACAAGCGGGCCGACCTGCTGCTGAAGGACGTCAAGAAGCTCCTGGACGCGGCCTCCGGGCGGGTGCAGTTCCTCTTCGCCGGCAAGGCCCATCCCCGCGACGAGGGCGGCAAGGCGCTGATCCAGCGGATCATCGAGGCCTCGGGCGAGCTGGATCAGGCGGTGCCCATCGTCTATCTGCCCAACTACGACATGTCCCTGGGCGCCACGCTGACCAGCGGCGTGGATCTCTGGCTCAACAACCCCCGACGACCCCGGGAGGCCTCGGGCAGCAGCGGGATGAAGTGCGCCCACAACGGCGTGATGAACCTCTCCGTCCTCGACGGCTGGTGGCTGGAGGGCTGGATCGAGGATGTCACCGGCTGGTCCATCGGCCCCGAGCCCAACGAGGCCGACCTGATCGACTACGACGAATCGGAGGACGCCAACGACCTCTACGTGAAGCTGCGGGACAAGGTGATCCCCACCTACTACGAGCACCGGGAACACTGGATCTGGATGATGAAACACGCCATCGCGCTGAACGCCAGCTTCTTCAACACCCACCGGATGGTCAAGGACTACTGCCACGACGCCTACAACATCTACTTCCGGGGGATGTAGTCATGGTTCCCAGGATCCTCCACGTGACGCCCGAGATGGCCCCGCTGATCAAGCGGGGCGGCCTGGGCGACGTGGCGGGCAGCCTGCCCCACGCTCTGGCGGAAGAGGGGCTCGACGCCCGGGTGGTGCTGCCGGCCTATCCGGGGGTCCTCGAGCAGGCCCGGCGGCAGGGACGGTTCTGCCACCGTCTGCAGGGGAAGCTGTCGGTGGCGCTGAACTGGCGTGTCTACCACGCCGCCGTCTTCCACACCCGCATCGGCCGCACCTCCGTCTACCTGCTGGAGCAGCCGGAGCTCTTCAACAGCGAGACCATCTACCCCACGGAGACCACCCCGGAGACGACGCTGCCCTTCGCCTTCCTCTCCCTGGCCGCCCTGGAGCTCCCGGGCGTCACGGAGTGGCGGCCCCACATCTTCCACGTCCACGACTGGCCGGGGGCGCTGCTGCCGACGGCGCTGCGCTGGCACCGCCACTACCGGCATCTGCGGGAGGAGTACGACACGGTGCTGACCATCCACAACCTGGCCCACCAGTGGATCACCACCCCCGACGCCCTGCCGGTGTGGGGGATCGGGAAGGAGTCCTTCACGCTGGACGGTCTGGAGTTCTTCGGGACGGTGAACGTCCTCAAAGGGGGGATCGTCACCGCCGACGCCATCTCCACCGTTTCGCCGCGCTACTCCTGGGAGATCCAGGGGCCTCAGGGCGGCATGGGGCTGGAGGGCGTCCTCACCGCCCAGCGGCACAAGCTGCAGGGGATCCTCAACGGACTGGACGACACCGCCTGGGACCCCGGCGCGGATCCCCTGCTCCCCGCTCACTACAGCAGCACCGAACTGAAGGGCAAGGGGAGGTGCCGGGAGGCGCTGCTCCGGCGCTGCGGCCTCGCCGACGACGGACGACCGCTGGCGGTCTTCGTGGGGCGGCTCTTCGACCAGAAGGGGGTGGACCTCCTCCTGGGGAGCGCCGAAGAGCTCGCCGGCCTCGGGCTGCGCCTGCTGGTGCTGGGCAGCGGCCACCCCGCCTACGAGCGGGCCGTCACCGAGCTGGCCGACCGCTATCCCGGGGACATCTTCGCCCGCACCAGCTTCGACGAGGAGCTGGCCCACCTCCTCTACGCCGGCGGGGACATCCTGCTGATGCCGTCGCTCTTCGAGCCCTGCGGCCTCTCCCAGATGATCGCCCTCCGCTACGGTACGATCCCGGTGGTCCGCGCCGTGGGCGGCCTGGCCGACACGGTCTTCGACGCCGACGGCATGCCCGACGGCAACGGCTTCGTCTTCACCGACCACACCCCAGAGGAGCTCTACCACGCCGTGGAGCGGGCCCTGGAGCACTGGAGACGGGAGGACGACTGGAAAAAGCTGATCACCCGGGGGATGAACGGCGACTACTCCTGGCGGAGCTCGGCGGCCGCCTACCGCCGCCTCTACGAGGGGATGATGGGCTTCGGCAGCGAACCCGGGGCATAGCAGCATCCGCGCTGTCCGGCACGCAAACTCACCAAGCCGCGTAACAGCGTTCCCTCCCCCATAACAAGAGATCTCAGGATTGACAAAAAGAGGAAGTCCTTTTACCTTAGTATAGAAATGAACCGAATCCGATGCAGGCGAGGGGGTTGTGGCATGATCTACGGAAAATACGGACGCGTACTGGGAATCGTTCTCGCCGGGGGACACGGCAAGCGCCTGATGCCGTTGACGAAATACCGCGCCAAACCTGCGGTGCCCTTTGCGGCGAAATACCGGATCATCGACTTCGCGCTCTCCAATCTGATCAACAGCGGGCTCTACTCCATCTATGTGCTGGTGCAGTTCAAGAGCCAGTCGCTGAACGAGCACATCGAGCGGGGCTGGCAGTTCGGCGGGGCCATGCGGGGCCGGGACTTCTTCATCACCGTGGTGCCCGCCCAGATGTGGACCGGCGACCACTGGTACAAGGGAACGGCCGACGCGGTCTTCCAGAACCTGCACCTCATCACGCTCTTCGACGCCGACCATGTCTGCATCTTCGCCGCCGACCACATCTACAAGATGGATACCGAGCAGATGCTGCGGTTCCACGTGGACAACGACGCCGACATCAGCGTGGCGGCCAAGATGGTGCCCGCCTCGACGGCCCACCAGTTCGGCTGCATCGCCACCGACCCGAACGGCCGGGTGACGGGTTTTGAGGAAAAACCGGACCATCCGCCGGAGATCCCCGGCAAGCCGGGCTGGAGCTATGTCTCCATGGGCAACTACATCTTCCGCCGGGGCGCCCTGGAGGAGACCCTGGTGGAGGACACCCGTGCGGCGGTCAGCAACCACGACTTCGGCAAGGACATCCTGCCCGGCAACATCGAGGGCTACAAGGTGATGGCCTACGACTTCTCGGATAACGAGATCCCCGGCAACGACCAGCCCTACTGGAAGGATGTGGGGACCATCGAGGCCTACTGGCAGGCCCACATGGATCTGCTCCAGCACCCCTCGCCGCTGACGGTCTACAACCCCCACTGGCCGATCCGGACGGTCTCCTACGCCGATCCACCGGCCTTCTCCTACCCCTGGGAGGGGCAGGGCTGCTCCGTCATGGGGGTGCTGCGCGCCGAGGGAAGCCGTGTCTTCGGCGCCACGGTGCACCACTCCGTGCTGGGACGGAACTGCATCATCAATCGCGGCGCCGTGGTGGAGGAGTGCCTCATCGGCCAGGATGTGGTCATCGGCGAGGGCTGCAAGCTGCGCCGGACCATCGTGGACGCCCACAACGAGATCCCCGACGGCACGGTGATCGGCTACAACCCGGAGACCGACGGGCAGCGCTACCATCTGGACGAATCGGGGATCGTGGTGGTGGACATGCCGAGCATCAAGCTGCGCAGCTCCTCCGTGGAGGTCCCCAAGCCGGGGAACCCGGAGAGCGGCGCAGGCATCGGATAGATGGGAACAGACGATACCGGAACAAGGAGGCCACTGATGGACGAAACAGAAGAGAAGCTGGACTCATTGCTTGACGAACTCTACCAGACCGAGGACCCCGAACGGATTCAGGCGCTGGCGACGCGGATCCTGGAGATCTCGCCCGAGGATCCCGAGGCCCTGGTCTTCCTCTCCGATGTCGCCGAAGACAACGAGGAGAGCATTGAGCTGCTGGAACGGAGCACCCGGGAGATCCGGCGGCTCCTGGATCTGGCCGACCAGGAGGGGGAGAAACGGCGCTATCTGGTCACCCTCCTGGTGGAGGTGCTGCAGCGCCTCGGCTGCGCCTATATCTTCGGCGGACAGGGAGACCGTGCGCTGGAGGTGGCCGAGCTCCTCGATTCGCTCCCCGAGAGCACGGAACCCCTCTGGCACGCCCTCTTCCGCTACTCCGGCCTGTTGCTCACCGGCCAGTATCAGGCGGTGCTGGAACAGGTGATGGCCGAGGAGGAACCGACCATCGCCAGCGCCCACGCCCGGGCCATGGCCACCTTCGAGCTGGCCGGCAAGAACGAGGAGTCCTGGAAGGCCCTCTGGAACGCCTTCCGCGCCGCTCCGAACCTGCCTTTCTACCTGCTGGACTACTGGGAGCCCCCCGAAGAGGGTGAAACCGGCGAGGAGGATGTCTTCGCCGCGGCGATGGTCCTCCAGCCGGCCTGGACCGCCACGGAGGATCGGGTGATGTTCCTCTCCACCGCGACGGTCTTCTTCGGCTTCGTCACCGAGCGCCTGCCGGAGTCGCTCCTGAAGGAGGTCCACGACGAGCTCCGGCAGACCCCCGTCTTCCCGGTGCTGGAGATGACCCGCAACCAGCTGAAGGAGGCCTTCGAAGGCGACGAGGGGAAGGTCGACCTCCAGGCCCAGGACAACATGGCGCTGGATATCCTCAGCCGCATGGAAGAGCTGGGCGGCGAATAGCCGTCGGAAGAGCGGGTTTTCTCCCCCGGGGGAACCCCGCTCTTCTTTTGCCAAAGGAAATGGGGCGAGCGCAACAACCGTCAGTGACCCACGACTGAAGTCGTGGGCTTGACCATTACACCGACGACCGGCTCTACCAGGCAAAGCGCCGCGGCAGAAACAGGGTGGTCGCCGCGGACTGAGGCCGCCGGCGGCGCGTCTATGCATTCTGTTCCGGGGCGGCCTCCTTGAGCATCTCCATCGCCCGGTCGAGCTGGGGGACATCCTCGCCGCCCCGGAAGGCGACAATCCCCGCCTGGAGATCCAGACCCAGGTTCGGCAGGGGGCTCATCTTGCCCACATCCGCCGTGATGCGCCCGCCCACGATCTCCGCCCCTTCCCGGGGGGTATGGGGCAGGATCAGCAGAAAGGAACAATCGCCCAGCCGACCCGCCTTGTCCACGTTGCGGACGATGGCGCTCACCTGGTGGCCGACGCGGCGGAGGGCCTCGTCGCCGATCGCTTCGCCGCCCTGTTCGATCACCTCATCGTAGTTGGCCACCCCCAGGGCGAGCAGGGAGAGGGGGTATCCGTAGCGTCTGGCCCGATTCAGCTCGTGGGCCAGCTGGCGGCGGAGGCCCCCGACGGAGTAGAGACCGGTGAGCTCGTCCCGCTCCTGCACGGCCCGAAGCCCGGCGATGGTGCGGTGCCGCTCCGCCGTGGAGCTCAGGACAGGCCAGACCGAACGGAGCACATCGCCGTTGACGCGCCCCAGGGCGCCCTCCCGGCCCGAGAGGGTGACCAGCACCATGGGGCTGGAGCCGGTGATGAGCACGCCGGCGAAGAGCGACGCGATGCCGTGCTCCCGGAAATGCTCCGTCCAGGGGCCGGCCTCCTCGGTCCACCGGACCCACCATCTGCCCCCCTCCTCCACGGAGAGGGCGCCGATGGATACCGGCGGCGACGGCCCCTCGGGAGGATGAAGGAAACGCTCCAGAAAGGGCAGCGCCCGGTCCTGGGCCTCGGGGATGGAGGCGTTGCTCTCGGAGACGGAGAGCCTCCAGCCCTCCTCCTGCCGGCTCCACGACAGCACCCCCACCCAGTCGAGCCCCAGGGTGTCCAGGAGCACCCGGGTCAGCTCCCGGAGCAGAGCTTCGGCGTCGTAGAGCTGGAGGGCCTCGTTGAGGGCGTCCCGGAGCCGTTCCAGCCGGCAGACCACCATCTCGTAGGTGTACTCCGGCAGAAAGGCCACGAAGCGCCCCTCTCTGTCGCGGGAGACGGTGCAGTCCACGATGCGCTCCCCCGGCACCACCTCCCAGACCCGGCTGACAAAGCCCGGCTTCGAGAGGAGCCGCTCCACCATGGCCGCGCTCCCCGGGCCGGGGAGCTGTTCCACGAATTCGGCAAAGGTGAAGGGGGGATGGCCGATCCCCTTCCACTGTCCGTGGAAGGCGCGGTTCACGGTCTCCACGGTGGGAACGCCGTTCACGACACGTCCCTGCACCATAGGAAAGGGAAACCGCTGGAAGAGCGCCTCCTCCATCAGGGTGGACGTATAGGATTCGGGATTGGAACGTCCTAGAGCCACGGCACACACCTCTTCTCCCGCCGGGAAACCTCGACATTTCTACCGTGTATCCTACCAGAAAAGCCCTCATTGGAGCACGCCTATCTGCTATACTGGCCACAAAAACCGACGTTTTCCTTCATGGAGGTACCTAATGGACTACAGTCTCTATTACGGAAAGACTACGCGCACCCTTTCCATCCCCCAGGACAATGTGCTGGACACACTGCAGCCCGCCTCGGGATACACGCCGATCACCAATCTCCGGGAGGAGACGGCGCTGCTGCTGGCCAACCCCACCAGCGGCCCGTCGCTGGGCGAACGCCTCCGCGCCGCCAAGCCCCGGAGCGTCGCCGTCATCGTCAACGACCTCACCCGCTCCACACCCACCAGGGAGATGCTGCCGGCGGTCACCGCCGCCCTGAACGAAGAGGGGCTGGGCCCCGAAGCGGTGACGGTGGTCATCGCCACGGGCACCCACCGGGCCCTCACCGAGGACGAGATGCGGCAGGTCACCGGCGAGGCAGTCTTCGACCGCTACAGGGTGGTCAACCACTACTGCGACGCCGAGGACCTGGTCTCCTTCGGCACCCTCTCCACAGGCAACGAGGTGCGGATCAACCGAACCGTCGCCGAGGCGGACTTCCGGATCTCCATCGGCGAGATCCTCTTCCACTACTACGCCGGCTTCGCCGGAGGCAGGAAGAGCCTCATCCCCGGCGTGGCGGGCTACGAGACGGTGATCGCCAACCACAGGATGATGACCGAACCCGGCGCCCGGGTGGCCGCCACCGAGGGCAACCCCCTCCACGAGGAGCTCATGGAGGGACACGACCGCTGTCCGCTGCACTTCATCGTCAACTGCATGGCCGACAGCAACAAGCAGATCATCCGGATCGTCACCGGCGACCCCGGGGAGGCCTGGGAGAAGGGGCTTCCCACCTTTCTGGAGGCCAACGCGGTGCGCCTGGACCAGCGCGCCGACGTGCTCTTCGTCTCCGCCGGCGGCTACCCCAAGGACATCAACATGTACCAGGCCCACAAGGCGCTGGAGCTGGCCTCCCGGGCCGTCAAGCCCGGCGGGACCATCGTCTTTGCTGCCGAGCTCGGCGAGGGCTACGGCCACCCCGTCTTCACCGAATGGGCCCGCCGGGGGATGACCGCCGAGGAGACCGAGGCGGCCTTCAGGGCGGACTTCCAGTTCGGCGCCCACAAGCTCTACTTCCTGGGACGCATCGCCCGTCAGGCCGACATCCTCCTGCTCTCCCAACTGGACGAGCGGGAGACGGCCGCGATCTTCATGCGCAAGGCAGAGACCCCCGAGGAAGCCATGGCCTTCGTGGCCGACAAACACGGCGACGACTACACCGCCTATGTGATCCCCCAGGGCGGGATCGTCCTGCCGCTGGTGGACGACCCGGCCTCCTCCTAGGCCACCGGCCCCATCCCGCATCGAGCCAAACCAGGGCTCCTCACTCGATCACCTCGGGCGGGGAGCCCTGTTCTGTGGCGACCTCCACGGAGAGGCCGTCGGCCGCGCCCGCCTCGGTGCCGACCCCGATCCGGTGCCTGCCCGGCCCCAGCGTTACGAAGACCGCCCCGTCGCCGGCCTGCTGCACGGCGGCCAGACGGCCGTCGACGAACCAGTAGCGCTTCCCCGCCCCCTGGGCCCGCAGCGGGACCGACAGGGCGTCCCGCCCCTCCGGGAGGATCAGCGTCTCCCCCGCCACCGGCGAGAGGATCCGCAGCCGACGGGCGGGACGACCGCCCCGATCACCGCCTGCCAGATAGCCCTCCAGGTCGGCGGGGACATCCACCACCACCCGGCCGTCCCGGACCACATGGAGGCCGCAGTGCTCCACCGGCGAGATCCCCCGGATAGAGAGCCCCTCCCTGGTGACAGGGCAGGCCCGGCCCGGCGGCGCCCCCGAGAGGGCGCAGACCTCACGGCGCACCACGCAGGGGGGCGGATCGCCGCAGGGGGAACGGGCCTCCAGGGCCTGCAGCAGCCGGAAGGCCGCCGGAACAGCCGTGCGGCTCCCCACCAGCCGGGCCACCGTGTCGCCCTCCGGATCGCCGAACCAGAGGACCACCGTATACCTCTTCGAACAGGCCGCCGCCCAGGCGTCGCGGAACCCGCTGGATGTCCCCGTCTTGAGGGCGGGAGCGCCGGCGTTGGCCGCACTCTGCCGGACACCCGGCGGCAGATGCTCCGTGCCGGCCAGCGAACGCAGCAGCAGGTAGGCCGCGCCGGGGTTCCACAGGGGGATCTCCGGCGCGGCCTCGCCACCGGTCCACCGCAGCGAGGACAGACCGCCCCGCCGGGCGATGGAGGCGTAGGCCCGGGCCATCTCCAGCAGCGTCACCTCCACCCCGCCCAGCACCAGGCCGTCTCCGTAGTGGCCGGGGTCCTCCCCGATATGGCGGAAGCCCGCCCGCCGCAGAAAGCCCAGGAAGGGGCCGTACCCCGCCATCCGGAGCACCCGGATGGCGGGCATGTTCCGGGAGGTCGCCAAAGCCTCCCCGGCGGACATGGGCCCCCGGAAGGCCCGGTCGAAGTTCTCCGGCGGCGCGCCCGGGAACCCCAGGGGGGTGTCGGCCACCAGCGACGAGGGGGTCAGCAGGCCGCGCTGGTAGGCCAGACCGTAGGCGAAGGGCTTCAGCGCCGACCCCGGCGACCGGGGCGCGACGCCGCAGTCCACCCAGCTCCCCGGGAGACCGCTGCCCCACCGGGCGTTGCCCACATAGGCCCGGACCGCCCCGGAGGCATGCTCCACCACGATCCCCGCGGCCGTCACCGACGGGGGATACGGCTCCAGGGCCGTCTCCAGAAGGCCGTCCAGGCGACGCTGCAGCGACCGGTCCAGCGTGGTATGGATAGTGGTCCCC
>JAIPGA010000065.1 GCA_021736445.1 Synergistales bacterium
CTGGGCAAAGCTGCCCAGGGGGTCGCTCACCGCTACGCCCATCCTGACCGTGCCAGGATCAACAGCGAGGATACGTCCTGCCATCAGCCGCTCCGACTGTGGCTGACCAGCTCCGGCACCAGGGCCAGCGCCTCGTCGGTCTTCTCCGGCCGCTTGCCCCCGGCCTGGGCCATGGCGGGCTTGCCGCCACCGCCACCGCCGGCGGCTTTGGCGACCTCGCGGAGGATGTTGCCGGCGTGGAGCCCCATCTCCCGGGCGCTCTCGTCGGCCATGGCGATGAACTGCACCTTTCCGTCCCCCACCGCCGCCAGCACGACCAGCACCGGAGAGAGGCGGTTTTTCACGGTGTCCCCCACCTGACGCAGCACATCCGGCGAGGCGCCCTCGAAGGAGGCCGTCACCACCCTGATCCCCGCCACCTCCTGCGCTCCGTCGATAAGGCCGTCCACATGCTCCAGCCGTCGCCGCAGCCTGACATCGGCAAGCTCCTTGCGGAGCTCCTTCAGCTCCTCCTGGAGCGCCACAATCTTTTCGGGCGACTCGTGGTGCTCGCCGCCCAGCAGCCCGGCGATCTCGTGGAGCCGCGACGAGGTCTCCTGGGCGTACTCCAGTGCCGGCATCCCCGCCTTGGCGATGATCCGCCGGATGCCCGAACCGATCCCCTCTTCGTGGATGATCCGCAACGATCCGATATCGCCGGTGGCGTCCACATGGGTGCCGCCGCAGAGCTCTGCGCTGAAGCCGTGGATGGAGACCAGCCGCACCTCCTCGCCGTACTTCTCTTCGAAGATCGCCTTGGCACCCCGCTCCTTGGCCCTGTCCAGGGTGGTCCGCTCCACCGCCAGGGGGGTGTTGGCCAGGATCTCGCGGTTGGCGATCCGCTCCACCTCCAGCACCTCCTCGCGACGCAGCGGCGCGAAGTGGGTGAAGTCGAAGCGCAGCATATCCGGGGCCACCAGCGATCCGGACTGCCGCACGTGGGGCCCCAGCACCTGGATCAGCGCCTCGTGGAGGATGTGGGTCGCCGTGTGGTGGCGCCGTACCGCCTGGCGGCGTTCCGCATCCACGGCCCCATGGACGGCGTCGCCAACAGCGATGGTCCCCGCCTCCACGACGGCCTGGTGGACAACCAGGCGCTCCGCCGGCGCCACCGTGTTCCGCACCGCCAGCCGGGAGGCCTCGCCGGTGAGGACCCCTTCGTCGCCGATCTGGCCGCCGCCCTCGGCGTAGAAGGGCGTACGGTCCAGGACAACCTCCACCTCCTGCCCTTCGGAGGCCGAGGAAACCCGCTCCCCGTCGGCGATCAGCGCCTGCACCGCGGCGTCGCCTTCTGTGGCCGCATAGCCGTCGAAGGGCGTGTCGCCCAGCTCCTTGTGGAGCTCCGTATAGACCGTCTTCTCCACCCGGGAGGTGGCGTGCTTGCCGGCCTGCCGGGCGCGATCGCGCTGGGCCTCCATCTCGCGCCGGAAGCCTTCGTGATCCAGACTGCAGCCCCGCTCTTCGCAGATCTCCTCGGTCAGCTCACAGGGGAAGCCGAAGGTATCGTAGAGCTCGAAGGCCACCTCGCCGGGGAGGACGGATTCGCCGCGTTCCTCCAGCCTGGCCACCTCCGTGTCCAGGAGGTTGCTGCCCTGCTCCAGGGTTCTGTTGAAGCGGCTCTCTTCCACCTGGAGCACCTGTTCGATGGTGGATCGGTGTTCTTTCAGTTCACTGTAGTGCCCGGCCATCAGCTCGAGCAGCGTGGGCATCAGCTGCACGAGGAAGGGCCTGTCCAGCCCGATCAACCGGCCGAGCATCGCCGCGCGCCGCAGCAGACGCCGCAGCACATAGCCCCTGCCGTCGTTGGCCGGCAGGATCCCGTCGGCGATCATGAAGGCCAGGGCGCGGATGTGGTCGGCGATGACCTTCACCGCCCGGTCTTCCTTGGGGCCGGCGCCGTAGCGCACCCCCGCCAGGCTGCAGGTGGCGTCGATCAGCGGCTTGAACAGATCGGTCTCGAAGTCCGACGGCGCCCGCTGCACCACAGCGGCGAGCCGCTCCAGCCCCATGCCGGTATCGATGTTCTGTTTGGGCAGCGGCTCGATCCGCCCGTCCTCAAAACGGTTGAACTGCATGAAGACGAGGTTCCACACCTCCAGGTAGCGGTCGCAGTCGCACCCTACCGTACAGGTCGGTTTGCCGCAGGAGAAGGCCTCGCCCTGGTCGTAGTAGAGCTCCGAGCAGGGGCCGCAGGGCCCCACCGGCCCGATGGACCAGTAGTTGTCCTCCTCGCCCATGCGGAAGATCCGGTCCTTGCTCAAGCCCACATCGTTGTGCCAGATGTCGAAGGCCTCATCGTCATCCAGGTAGATGCTGGCGTACATCCGGTCCGGTTCCAGCCCCACCCGCTCGGTGAGAAACTCCCAGGCAAAGGGGATGGCTTCCTTCTTGAAGTAGTCGCCGAAGCTGAAGTTCCCCAGCATCTCGAAGAAGGTGTGGTGCCGCGCCGTGCGGCCCACGTTGTCGATGTCGTTGGTGCGCAGGCATTTCTGGGAGGTCACCGCCCTGGGGCCCTCCGGCGTCCGTATCCCCAGAAAGTAGGGTTTGAAAGGCACCATGCCCGCGATGGTGAACATGATGCTCGGATCCTCCGGAATCAGGGGAAAGCTCTTGAAGCGCTTGCTCCCCTTCTCCTCGAAATAGGCGAGAAACATCTCCCGCAGTTCGTTACCGCTCCGCCACTGCATGTGGGTCACCTCGATCTCTTCTGCTTTGGTTCGGCATTATACACGAAGACGGCGTTCTCCAGCTTACGAAACAAGCTCCTTCCGGGCGCGGGCGCTCTCGCTGCGGATCTCCATGAGGTTGAGCTCCGGGAAGACGCCGCGCTCGTAGACCTTCCGGCCCTGGACGATGGTGTGGGTCACGTCGCTGCTGTCCCCGGCGTAGACGACGTAGGTAGCCAGGTTCTCCGGCGTCCAGCCGTTGTAGTGGCACTGGTCCAGATCGACCAGCTGGAGGTCGGCCTCCCAGCCCTGGTGGATCAGCCCCACGTCGGTGAAGCCCAGCGCCCTGTTCCCCTCCAGCGTTGCCATCCGGAGGGCCGCCTTCGCGGGCACAGCCGTGGGGTCCTGCCGGACGCCCTTGTGGAGCAGCGCCGCGGTGCGCATCTCCGCCCAGACATCCAGCTGGTTGTTGCTCGCCGCGCCGTCGGTCCCCAGCGCCACGGGCAGACCCGCGTCGAGCATGGCGGTGAGGGGGGCGATGCCGCTGCCCAATTTGAGGTTGCTCTTGGGGTTGTGGACAATGGTGGCCTGTCTGTTGACGAGGCGTTTGATGTCCTCTTCGGGACACCAGACACCGTGGGCCAGGATCAGGCCGCAACCGTCGAGCAGACCGGCCTCCTCCAGCAGCGTGACAGGGTCGGAGCCCAGTTCGTCGCGGATGTAGCCTGCCTCCCACTGGTTTTCGAGCCAGTGGAGATGGACGCCGGCCTCGTGGTTCCCGGCAGCCTCCGCCACGCGGGCAAGCTGTTCCGGCGGGACCGTGTAGGGCGCGTGGGGGCCCCACTGGACGGTCATGCGGCCCTCGAAGCCGTTCCAGTCGTTGTAGAGCCTTTCCTGTTCCTCCAGGCGGGCGGCGAAATCCGCCTCGTCGCCCTTCCAGATCAGCCCCCGGGAGAGGCCGCAGCGCATGCCGCTCTCCCTGGCGGCCCCGGCCACCTCGTCCATAAAGAAGTACATGTCTCCGAAGGCCGTGACGCCCCGGGAGAGCATCTCCGCCATGGCCTGCATGGAGCCCCAGTAGACATAGTCGCCGTTGAGTCCGGCCTCCACCGGCCAGACCTTCTCCTTGAGCCACTCCATCAGCGGCGCCTCTTCGCCGAGCCCCCGGAGCAGCGTCATCGCCGCATGGGTATGGGTGTTGACGAACCCGGGGAGCACGGCGGTCCGGCCGCGGCCTTCGATCACCTCGTCGCCGTCGCCGGCCCCGGGCTCCATGATAGCGGCGATCCGGCCGCCTTCCAGGGTGATGTCGCAGGGCTTCGCCCGCTCCATGGTGCCGTCCAGGGCCGCCACGTTCCGTAATAGCAATGACATGGCCTTCGCGCCTCCTTTACAGTGAGCGCGGTTACTCGCGCCAGCTTTTCATGTAGGTGAGCTGCTTCTCGGTCATCTCTTCCAGATCTATGCCCATGGCCTCCAGCTTCAGCGCCGCCACCTCCCGGTCGAGCTCCTCGGGGACGGCGTAGAGGCGGGTCTCCAGATCCCGGTTGTGGACATGCAGCGCCGAAAGCAGCTGCAGGGCGAAGCTCAGATCCATGATCTCCACCGGATGGCCGTCGCCGGCGCCCAGGTTGACCAGACGTCCCTCGGCAAGCAGGTGGAGCGTCCGTCCGTCTTTGAGCCGGTAGGAGGTCACATTGTCCCGCAGTTCCAGGACCTCGCCGCTGCGGGCCTCCAGGTCGGGCTTGGAGATCTCCACGTCGAAATGCCCGGCGTTGGCCAGAAGGGCGTTGTCCTTCATTCTGTCGATGTGCTCGCCCCGGATGGCCCCGGTGTTCCCGGTGAGGGTGACAAAGATATCCCCCTCCGACGACGCCGCGGCCATGTCCATCACCTCGTAGCCGTCCATCAGCGCCTCCAGGGCGCGGTGCGGATCGGTCTCCACCACGATCACCCGCGCGCCCAGGCCGTCGGCCCGCATGGCCACGCCACGGCCGCACCAGCCGTAGCCCGCCACCACCACGGCCTTCCCCGCCACCAGCAGGTTGGTGGTGCGCATGATGCCGTCCCAGACGGACTGGCCGGTGCCGTAGCGGTTGTCGAAGAGGAACTTGCTGTGGGCGTCGTTGACGGCGATCATGGGGAACTCCAGTACACCGTCGGCCTCCATGGCGGCCAGCCGCTTGACGCCGGTGGTGGTCTCCTCGGAGCCGCCCCGCACAGCGGGGAGCAGCTCCCGCATCTCGTCGTGGAGCATGGCCACCAGGTCGCAGCCGTCGTCGATCACCACCGTGGGGCGCACCCCCAGGGCGAACCGGATGTTCTCGCTGTACTCCCGAGACGTCATCCCCCGACGGCTGTAGACGGTCACCCCCTCTTCGGCCAGGGCGGCGCAGACGTCGTCCTGGGTCGAGAGGGGATTGCTCCCCGCCGCGGTCACCTCGGCCCCAAGCCGGGCCAGGGTGCGCAGCAGACAGGCCGTCTTGGCCTCCAGGTGGAGACAGGTGGCGATCCGGCTCCCCGCCAGCGGCTGCTCCTCTCTATAGCGTTCTTCCAGCAGATTGAGCACCGGCATGAACTGCCGGGCCCAGGCAAGCTTTCTGCGGCCCTCCGGGGCCAGGGCGGCATTGGCGATACGGCTTGGTTCCATAGCGCTATCTCCCTTCCCGTTTCTTCTTCAGGTCTTCCGCCCGCTCCCGCAGGCTTTCGGCAAAGGGCGGCATCAACACGCCCTGTTCGGTCACGATCGCGCTGATCAGCTCCGCCGGGGTCACGTCGAAGGCGGGGTTCCACACCGGAATCGCTTCGGCCACGATGGGCGCCCCCGCAAACCGGCGTACCTCCTCGGGGTTGCGTTCCTCGATCACGATCTCCGACCCCTCGGAGAGCGCCATATCCACGGTGCTCCAGGGCGCCGCCACATAGAAGGGGACATCGTGGTGCCGGGCCAGGACAGCGAGACTGTAGGTGCCGATCTTGTTCGCGGTGTCCCCGCCTGCAGCGATCCGGTCGGCGCCGACCACCACGGCGTCCACCGCCCCCTGTTGCATCAGCGCGCCGGCCATGCCGTCGCAGATCACCGTCACGGGGATGCCGTCGGCGGCCAGCTCCCAGGCGGTGAGGCGTCCGCCCTGAAGCACCGGGCGGGTCTCGTCGGCATAGACGGCGACCCTCTTGCCCTGCTCCACGGCCGCACGGACCACCCCCAGGGCCGTTCCGTAGCCGCAGGTCGCCAGAGCCCCGGCATTGCAGTGGGTCAGGACAGTGGAACGCCACCCCAGCAGCTTGGCGCCGTAGGCCCCCAGCCGCCGGTTGGCGGCGACGTCCTCGGTGCGCAGTGCTTCGGCTTCCCGCAGCAGCGTCTCCGCCAGGGAACCCTCGGGCGTCTCCTCCGCCCGGCGGCGGATACGCTCCAGCGCCCAGAAGAGGTTCACCGCCGTGGGGCGTGTCTTCCCCAGCCGTTCCACAGCCCAGTGGAGAGCCTTGCGCCCGTCCCGGGCGGCCAGGGCCGCACCGTAGGCCGCGGCCGCGCCGATGGCCGGCGCGCCCCGGACGGTCATGTTCTCGATGGCCGCCGCCGTCTCCTCGGCATCGCCACAGACAACAAAGCGGACCTCGCTTGGGATGGCCCGCTGGTCAAGCAGCTCTAGCGCTCCGTTGTTCCAACGGAGTGTTTCCGGCACCATGCAATCTCCTCCTCGGCGGAACCGCTCACCCCGACGCAGCCGGAGGCCGGACAGACTATTCCTCCGGCGCCTCCGTCACGGCGTCCACCACGGCATCGGCGACACCGTCCAGAAAGTGCAGCGCCACACGCTTCCCTTCGTGGAGCTCCCGCACACTGCGGATCCTGGCACCGTCTCGATCTTCGCAGGAGATGAAGCCGCGTTCCAGAATTCGTAGTGGCGAGGCCCCGTTGAGCCGCGCCGCCAGTCTCTCCAGTTTCGATTTGGTCTGTTCCAGACGACGCCCTATCGCCGCGGCGCCGCGGTCATGAAGGCTCTGGACCTCCCGGAGGGCAGGCTCCATATGGCCGTACCGCAGGGCCCGAACCAGTGCCTCCCGGCGCCGTCCAAGCTGTTCGTTCAGCTGTGCCAGCCTGCCCCGCTGCGCCCGCTCCATGCGGTTGCGTTCCTTCAGGAGCGCGGCCAGCAGCTCCCCCCGGTCGGGGAGCACCGTCTCCGCCGCCGCGGAGGGCGTCGGGGCGGATCTGTCTGCAGCCAGGTCGGCCAGGGATTCGTCGATCTCGTGACCGATGCCCGTCACCAGCGGCACCGGCGAACGGCGGACCGCCCGCACCACATCCTCGTCGTCGAAGGGGGCCAGGTCATCCTTGCTCCCCCCGCCCCGGACCAGCAGCACCGCCTCCACATCCGGAAGCAGGGAGGCCCGCTCCAGAGCGGCGCAGATGGACCCGGGTGCGTCCACCCCCTGGACAACACAGGGAACCACCGTCACGGCACACTGGGGGAAACGCCTCCGGCTCACGTGCAGCACATCACGCACCGCCGCCCCCGTAGGCGACGTCACGGCGGCGATCTTCCCCGGGAAGGCCGGAAGCGGGCGCTTCAGCGCCTGGGCGAAGAGTCCCTCCCGCTCCAGACGCCGCCGCAGCTCCTCCCGCGCCCGGGCCCTGGCGCCGGCCCCAACGGGGTGGAGCTTCTTCGTGTAGAGCTGGTAGATGCCCCTGGCCGGATACACCGACACACGCCCCTCGGCGAGCACCTCGTCGCCCACCTGGGGCCACAGGGGTTGCCGGGCGGCATCGCTGCGGAAGAAGACACAGGAGATCCTCGCCTCGCCGTCGCCGAGGCTGTAGTAGACATGCCCGCTGCTGTGCCGCTTGAGCTGGAGGATCTCCCCCCGCACCGCAAGATGCCGCAGCAGCACATCGCCGCCGAGCAGCTCCTGGGTGTGGGTGTTGACCTCACTGACTGTCCTGATCGGGATGCTCTGCTGCATAGTCCGTTCCTGCGGCTTCTGCTTCGATGTTCCGGATGATTCGCCCCAGCACGCCGTTGACAAAGCGTCCGGAGTCCTCGGTACCGAACATCTTGGCGAGTTCGACGGCCTCGGAGATCGCCACGGCGATGGGAATCCGCTTGGCCACCACCCCTTCAAAGAGGGCGAGGCGGACGGCCACCCGGTCAACCGTGACCATCCGCTCGGGCCGCCAGCCTACGGTATAGCGCTTCACAAGTTCGTCAACCCTGCTCCGGTGCTCCGAGGTCCCCAGCACCAGCTGCCGCGCGAAGGCGAGCGCCTGGGGATCCTCCGCATCCTCGGGATAGAACTCGAACACCGAGTCCGGCGCCGTGTCGGGACAGAGGTCAAGCGCATAGAGCACCTGCAACGCGATCTCTCTCCCCCGCCGGCGTCTCTTTGGAACCTCGTGATTCTCCATATGCCTACTTCCTGTACCGTGCGATCAACGCCCTGAGATCGTACCGTCCGGCAGGGGTTGCGAGGAGGGCCACGACCCAGGCAGCCAGTCCCGCCATGATTGTACGGAAGATGCCCCTGGGCCCGAGATGCCCGATCCCCACCAGCAGTCCAACCCCCAGACCCCAGTAGAGCGGGTTGGCGAGAATCCGCCTCCAGGCCGGCTGCTCGGCAGGCTCGGAGGCGACCTCCTCAAGCCAGGTAACCTCCACGTTGTCTGCCACCGGAGCGAGCTGCTGCTGCAGCCGCTCCGAGACATAGCGGAGATTCTCGGGGGCAATCTCCCCGGCGGGGTAGGTCATGCGCAAAACGGCGAGATCACGATCTCCCCAGAGGACAATCTCCCTACAGTGCATGCTTTCGGGCAGCGCATCTTCCAGGAGCGTACGGACCGCCCGCTCCTGGACCCATACCTGGCCGCGTTCTGTCGAATTCCAGAATAAAAACAATGTTCTCACCCCACAGCAGGAGACTGGCAACCGCTCGCTAGCTCAGCTCCCTGGTTGTGCGACCAGCGTTAGGCAGAAGCGGTGGTATCGTTCTTCTTCTCCTCGTCCCGGGAGACACTCTCCGCAGCGCTTGGCTCGCCCTGCTCCTCGGCAGGCTGTTCCACTTCGGCTTCTTCGTGTCCCGCCGCTTCCTCCGTCTTCGGCTCCTTCGCCTGCTCCCCTTCCCTGGCCTTCTCCTCGCGTGATTCGGCATGGTCGCGGTCGCTGAGATGGATCGCCTGAATGTAGACATTCACGGACTTCACCATGTATCCCGTGTACTGCTCGAGATGCTTCTTTACCGATTCCTGGACATCCCAGGCCACATCGGGGATCCGCATGCCGTACTTCACGGAGACATAGGTGTCCACCATGATCCGGGGGGGTGTGTCCTCGTCGAGGGCGATCCGGATGCCCCCGGAGGTCTTCCGTCCCAGACCCAGCGAGGCAAGAGGGCCGGCGCCTGCCGGTTTCACGCCCTGAATGGTCTTCAGCGCATGCGATGCAAGCTGCAGAATCACCTCCTCGGTGATCCGCACCTCGCCCGGGGATTCTCCTTCCGGTGTCTCCGAAGGAACCTGCAGCCCCTCCTTATCGGGCTTCCGGCCTTCTTCCGGTACCTGCTCCTCGACGTTTGCTTCTTCGGTATGGACCTGTTCCTGTTCGTTGCGCTCCATAACCCCGTACCTCCTCTCGTGCTCTATTCGGTGTCGTTGTTTTCGACTACGAGGACATGCGCCCCGCAGGCAGGACACTGCAGCGGTTCGCCTTCCTCGTATTCACCCGGATTATAGTAAAACACATGTCCGCAATGGGTGCATGTCATGGGTTCAAAGGACTCCTCGAGTTCCTCGAAGGCCTCTTCCGGTTCGCCCTGGGCGAAGATCTCATCCTCGTCAATGAGGTTGTCCACCTCGTCGTGGATCATCTCGAGGTCTTCCTCGAGCTCGGTCAGGGAGTCGTAGAGGCCTTCGTAATGCTCCTCCTGAATGTCCAGCCGTTCCGCCTGGTCGCCCATTTCGGCGGCAATCGCCTCCAGCGATTCCGTCACGGCCGTAAAGAGCCGGTTTTCCGTCTCTCCCAGTCCTTCAACACCGTCCAGAAGGCCCCTGAGATAGGCAATGCGTTCCCGGGCCGTCATGCCCCTTCCTCCCTTCGCTACTTCTTGGCGCGCTCCACATACTCGCCGGAACGCGTGTCCACCACGATCTCCTCGCCGTTTTCGATAAAGAACGGCACCGTCACGGTCAGCCCCGTCTCCAGTGTCGCCGGCTTGCCGCTGGTAGACACCGTATCCCCCTTGAAACCCGGATCGGTCTCCACCACCTGGAGTTCCACCGACTTGGGCAGCTCCACCCCCATCACGCGGCCCTCGTACATCTCCAGCGTGACCTCCATGCTCTCGGTCAGGTAGTTGACCGCCTCGCCCAGCACCTCCTTGAAGAGGTAGATCTGGTCGAAGTTCTCGAGATCCATAAAAACGTAGCTGTCTCCATCCTGGTAGAGAAACTGGGCGCTTCGGTCATCGAAGATGATCCGTTCGAAACGCTCTCCGGAACGGAAGGAGTTCTCGATTGTCGAACCGGAATTGATGTTCCGGAGCTTTGTTTTGATGATGGCGCCACCACGGCCCATCTTGTGGTGCTGGCAATCCAGAATCTCCCACATGTCGTCCTTCCATTTGATTTTCATCCCGGAATGAAAATCACTGGTATCCACTACTTGCGCCATTCAAGCACCCTCCATGCCAAAGCTGTCTGCGACCTACAGTCCCCTATCGGACACACAGCCAGGCGGCCGTCGCCCGCAACGGGGAAAGTCGTCCATTCTAGCTAGTAAACATACCGCATATCGGCACACACTGCAAAGGGCAAAACAGCCCCGCCTAAAACTGGCTGAGCAGCTCCTCGCCCTGCAGGGGTTCCTCGGGGACCTCGAGGATGTAGGGGACCACCACCATGACGACCTCGTTGCGTATGTGGCTCTTGCTGCGCATGGTGAAGAGCTCGCCCAGAAGCGGGATGTCGCCGACGATGGGGATCTTGGAGACACTGCGGTTTTTGATGTCGTTGAAGAGCCCGCCCACCACGAAGGGCTCGCCGTCGCGCACCCGAACGGTGGTCTGCACGCTGCGGGAGCTGGTCACCGGCGTCTCGGCGTTGCCGCTCTTGCGGAATTCCAGGATCTGCCCCGTGGCGATATCGATCTCCAGGGTGATAACACCGTTCCGGCCCACCCGCGGCGTGAAGGAGAGCGTCGGTCCGGCCTCCTCCTTGGCGATCTCCGGATTGTTGTTGTCGTCGTAGCCGGAGACGTAGAGATAGTTCTGCGTCAGCTCCACCCGGGCGGTCTGGCCGTCCACCGCCACCACCGAGGGACGGGCGAGCACATCGGCCTTGCTCTCCTCCTCCAGCGCCCGCAGGCCCGCGTCGAGCTCGTAGAGGGCGTTGCCGGTCATCTCCGGGGTGTCCACACCCGGTGGGGGATTGATGGTGCCGTCGTCCCGGTCGCCCTCGGGGGTGTAGAGGTCGGGGCGGTTGGTGTCCACATAGCCCATCACGCCGCCGCCCGAACCGTACCAGAAGTACCACTGCTTGTAGACGTGGGAGATCATGCTCTCCATCTCCTTGGAGGCATCGTCGTTCACCTCGATGATGCGGGCCTCCAGCATCACCTGGCGTCCGGGGTTATCCAGACGTTCCAGCGCCTTCTGCACCCTGGCCAGCATCTCCGGCGAGGCGGTCACGTAGAGCTCGTTCCGCCGGGCGTCCACCACCACCTTCTCCACCGGCACGAGCCCCTGCAGCATCGAGACGATCTGCTCCGGGTCGGCGTAGGCCAGATGGAAGACCCTGGTGGTCTCCCTACCCAGCGTGTGGGCCAGCTGTTCCGAGGTGCCCACCACAATGGTCTTGCCCATCATGCCGTAGCGCACATCGTACATGCGCATGAGATAGGAGAAGGCCTCCTTGAGAGGCACCTCCCGGAGGCTCACCGTCACCGTCTCGTCGGGCAGGGAGGGATCACAGACGATATTGCGCCCCATGATCCGCCCCAGCATGAAAAAGGCCTGGCGCAGCGGCGTGTCACGCAGCTCCAGGGTCACCGGCTTGTCGATCTGCAACGGATCGACGGGACTGGCGGTGCGGGGCGTAAAGAGGTCCGTCCGCTTCGGCTGGGGCGTCGGGCTCGGCCGCGGGCCCCCCTTGGTCAGATAGACCCGCATCTTCCGTGCCGGAGCGGTGCCCCGGATCTCCTTCACCCGGAGCGCCGCACCGGTGATCACCGTGCAGAGCAGTCCGCCTGCCTCCTGATTCAGTTCGATGCGCTCCACCAGCGGGTACTTATAGGTCCGTTCCCAGGTACCCGAGGGCAGCGTCACCCGCGACCAGAAGAGCTCCACCCGGTCGCCGGCTACGCGTCGCACCTCGGGACGCGGGAGATGAGCCCCCTTGAACTCCAGCACCGCCAGGCTGCTGCCCGCCTGCTGGACACGCACGCCCCCGAGCTCCGGGAAGAGCTCCTCCGACCGGGCCGGACCGCAGAACAGCGCAATAAGGGAGAGGCACACCAGCCATGTGACAACGCCGCCGCCCCCGCTCCCTTTGACAACATCACCCAGTCTCTTCATTGCTCTTTCTCCAAAGTCACGTCGATACGTCTGTCCTCCCAACGGACAACCACCTTATTCTCCTTTATGGCCAGCACGCGGCCCAGGCCGCCACCGAACTCCGACCCCCTGGTTACCACCACGCCGCTGCCTTCACCTTCGATATCCATCACCGCCACCCGTCTGCCTTCCATGATCATCAACGCCTTGATCTTCATCAGCGGCGGGACCACCTCGGTCACCACCTGCCGTGGCTCCGGCGTTGTCGGCTCCGGCGCGCCGACCACAGGTTGCCAGGGGCGACGGTTCGCCGCCACGGCCAGGGCCACCACCTCATTGCTCCGGGAGCGGGCCTTCATGGCGCGTGCATAGAGCTCCCCGGTGGACCGCACCTGCCTGGCCTCCTCGATGGCCCCCACATTGGGCATATCCTGCCCCAGCGAACCCCTCCCACTCTCGACGGCCATCCAGAAGCCCTTCCCCTGCAGGAAGATCCCGTAGAGCAGCAACAGCAGGAGCCCCCAACGGGAAATCCGCTGCAGCCGACTGGGCCCCATCAGCCAGTTTCGGAGTTCGTCCAGCGCCTCGCCCCAGCTTCCGACAGCCATCAGTCTTTCCCTCCAACGAGCTGCGTGGCGAGCACGGCGCTGCAACTCACCTCGCCGTCGCCGCTCCAGGAGAGAGAGAGCGACTGCATCAGCATCAGATCGGCCATGGTGCGCCACTCCGCCAGTGTTCCCAGCACCGAATAGTATGGTCCGGTGAAACGCACCTGGACACTGTAGCGTCCCGAACCGTCACCTTTGGGCGTTATCTTATCCATCTCCACACCATGCCCGGTGAGCGTCTGTTCCACCGCAGCGTACACAGCCACCCTGTCGGCGGGGAAAGAAACGCGGTGCTCCTCATACCGGGAGAGCGTCTTCTTGTACGCCTGGAGCAGCTGCGAGGTTTTCTGCACCTCTTTCAACGCCTCGCGCTCCTCCACGGCCTTGAGCATCGCCTCGCGCCGCTCCTGCTCCAGCATGCGGCTGGTCCTGGCCCCGGCATACAGCAGGCCCACAAAGACCATACCAAGCAGCACCACCAGGATCAACTGCCGGATCCGCCGGCTGCGGTCCTCATCGGCCACGCTCGTCGCCCCCTTCGGCAGCACCCTCCGCAGCCTCGACAAAGGAGGCAAGCGTACAGGAAAGGGAGAACTGCACCACCCGCTTTCCATGCCAGCTGGAGCTGTTCGTATCGGGCATCCCCACACCCTTCACGACAGAGGATTCGTTCAGCGCATTGCTGAACACCACCACGTCCCCCTCGGAGAAGGCATAGCCGCTCAGCGATGCCTTGCCGGAAGAGAGCGACACCTTGCGCAGCCAGACCGTCCCGGGGAGGGACCCCTCCACGGCACCGAAGAACTCCAGCGACGGCAGCTCGCCCTTGACCATCTCCAGGGTCTCTTCCCGCTCCGCCACGGCCTCTTTGAGCCTGGAGAGCTCCTGTTTCAGCTCCTTCGCCTGTCTGTTGAGCGCCCGCACCCGGGGGATATACTCCGCCTGCTGCGCCCGCAGGGCGTGCAGCTTGAAGAGCCCCAAACCGAGAAAGGCCACGGAAAACACAAAGAACACCGCCACCAGCGACAGCACCATCACCCGCAAGGGGCTGAAACTGGTGGCCTCCTCCACTCTGAACTGTTCGGGGCGGAGATCAAACTTGATCGTCATGCCAGCTCCCGTACGGCCATCCCAAAGGCCGACTCCATCAGAAAGGCCTCCTCGGGAGGATCCTCGACACCCCAGAGCGCCCAGGGAGCGCCGATCACAAAGGAGACATCCGGGAGCTGCTCCGCCAGGGCCTGCCTGGTGTTCTCACTGGCTCCATACTTGCCCGCAAGCACCACCGTGTTGATATCGATCCCCCGGAACTGGCTGCGGGCAAAGGTCATGGTGGAGGCGATCTCCTGCCCCACCGAAGCCACCGCCTGCTCAACCCCCATACTGTGTTCGCCCCCCACCAGCAGGCTCCGGAAGATCAACCCGCTGGAATGGTAGCCCACAACGATATGCGAGCTGAAGGCCCCGATCGACACGATGAGATAGCCGGGCCCGTAGCTGGGCACCGGCCCGAGCACAGCCCGGTACAACCCCACCGTGGCGGGCTCCACAAAGCCCACCCTGAAGCCGGCATCCTCGACGGCCGCAAGGGTTCCCTCCACCTGCCGGTCCCTGGCGGCCGCCACCAGCAGCTTCATGGTGTCGCCCACCTCGCCGGGGAACTCGAGCTCCGTGGCATCGTAGACAGCATTGTCGGCCGAAAAGGGGAAATACTTCTGGAACTCCCACTGCAGGGCACTCTAAGGTGGACCCCTTTGTCAAGACCAAAAACTCGCCAAGGTTCATTAAAGTCAGACTGCCATAGTCCCTGTGTTCGCGAAGTGGATTTCCTCCGGTGTCCGGTATTCCAGCGAGGAGTGCAGTCTTTCGCTATTGTAAA
>JAIPGA010000066.1 GCA_021736445.1 Synergistales bacterium
GGTGACCGCCGCCGACGCCCGGCGGGGCTTCGAGGCGGACCCCCCCGGGGGGGGCGATACCGCCATCGAGGCGGAAGGGACCGACGCCGCCGACGAGGAGGCCATCCGGGGGCTTGTCAGGAAGGCCGACGCCGTGGTGGAGCTGCTGCCCGGGCGCTTCGCCGCACCCACCGGCCTGATCGCCGCGGAGGAAGGCAAGCCGCTGGCCAGCTCCATGTACTACCTCAATCCGGCGCTGAAGGAGCCCGAGGCGAGACGGCGGCAGGAAGAGCTGCTGCAGCGGATCGACGACACCGCCAGGCGTAACGGCGTAGGGATCGTCAGCGAGTTCGGCATGGACCCGGGTCTGGATCTGCTGGTATCGGCGGATCTGCTGCGTCAGTTCGACCGGGTCGACCAGTTCCACTCATACGGTGCGGGCTTCCCCGAGCCCGAGGCGGCCAAGGGCAATCCCCTTGGCTACAAGTTTACCTGGACGGTCCGGGGCGTCATGTCCTCCTATCGGAGACCGGGCCGGTACCGCAGAGGCGGCGACGACATCGATGTGGGCGCCACGGAGATGTTCGCGCCGGAGCACACCCATCTGCTGGAGCTCCCCGAGGTGGGCGGTACGCTGGAGTGCTTCCCCAACGGCAACGCCCTGGACTACGCCGAAACGCTGGGCATCGCCGACACCGCCGCCGACATCGGCCGCTACATCTGCCGCCGGCCGGGGCACGGGGCCTTCTGGCACCGCATGGCGGAGTGCGGCTTTCTGGACGACGAGCCCCTCGACGTAGAGGGTGCCGGGGTGGTCCCCGCGGCGTTCACCGCCTCGATCCTCAGCGCGCGGGAGGAGTTCTGGTACAAACCGGAGGAGCGGGACATCGCCCTGGTCCGCGTGGACGTGGAGGGCATGGCCGGGGGCGAGCGCAGGCGCCGCATCGCCCAGATGATCGACCGCCGCGACCTGGAAACAGGCTTCACGGCCATGCAGCGCACCGTGGGCTTCCCGGTGAGCATCGCCGTGCAGCTGCTGCTGGACGGACGGATCGCATCGACAGGGCTCCTGGGTCCGGCGGATATCCCGCTGGAGACGGTGGCCCCGGAACTGGCGCAACGGGGGATGCAGGTGGAGCAGCAGGACGCCCCGCCGCGGACCCCGGCGTCTGCGAGGTGATGCGCAGAGACGAGACCAGGGGGCAGGGGACAGAGGCAACGGGTTCGAGACGCAAGAGGAAAGGAGTATAGCACATGGAAATCGAAGGAAGTTTCGGCATTCTTTCAATGGCGCCGGTGATCCTGGCGCTGGTTCTGGCCTTTCTGACACGGGACGCGATCTTCTCGCTGCTCGTCGGCTGCGGGGTGGGCGTGGTCATCGCCGGGTTCAATCCCGCAGCGGGGATGGTGAGCCTCTTCAAGGAGGCCCTGGGCAACGGCTGGTTCATCTGGGTGATGATGATCGAGGTGGCCGTGGGCATCATGATCGCATTCTATCTACGGTCCGGCGTGATCGGGGCCTTCACGGAGTGGGCGTCGACCCGCATCCGCTCCCGCCGCGGCGCGGGAGGGCTGGCCTGGCTGCTGGGCATCTTTGTCTTCTTCAGCGATTACTTCAGCCCGCTTTTCAGCGGCCCCATCGCCCGGCCCGTGACGGACAAACACAAGGTCTCCCGGGAGATGCTGGCCTACCTGCTGGACTCCGGCAGCGGCCCGGTCTGCACGCTGATCACCATCAGCGGCTGGGCGGTCTACATCGCCGGCCTCATGCAGGGGTACGGCCCCATCGAGAGCGCCTCCGACGGCATGACGGTCTTCATCCAGTCCGTTCCCTACAATCTCTACGCCTGGTTCGCCGTGATCCTCGCCGGGCTGGTGGCCTTCGGGCTCTTCCCCCTGTTCGGCCCCATGAAAAAGGCCGAACTCCGGGCCCGGAACGAGGGCAAGGTGCTCCGCGACGGCGCCACGCCGCTGGCGGGCAAGGAGATGGACGATGTCAAGCCCCTGGAGGGCAAGAAGACCAGCCTCTTTGTCTATCTGGTGGTCCCCGTGACCATCGTGGTGGGATACGCCGTAGCCACCTTCGTCATCCTGGGCAGCACCAAGATCCTGGAGGCCTTCTTCTTCGCCGTGATGTACCAGGCCGTGGCCATGGCCGTGGGCGGGTACTTCAAGAGTGTGAAAGACGGCATGGAGGTAGCCACCAACGGGATCAAGGGGGTCATCCCCGCCATTCTGATCCTCTCCATGGCCTACTGCATCAACACCATCTCCAAGGGCCTGGGCGCCCAGGAGTACATCATCTCCCTCACCGAGACCTGGATGACCGCCGGGATGCTGCCGGTGATCACCTTCGTCACCGGGGCGATGATCTCCTTCTTCACGGGGACCTCCTGGGGCACCTACGCCATCCTCACGCCCTTCGTCCTGCCGGTGGCCATGAACCTCTCCGGCGGCGCGGTGGACCCGGTGGTCCTCGCCACGGTGGGCGCCGTGGTCGGCGGCGGACTCTTCGGCGACCACTCCTCCCCGCTTTCCGACACCTCGGTGCTCTCCTCCTTCGGCGCCGCGTCGGACCACATGGACCACGTAACCACGCAGCTTCCCTACGCCCTCCTGGCCGGCGGCCTGGCCTGCGTTATCTTCGTCGTTATGGGAACGATGCTGGTCTAAGCGAAACCGCTATCCGCAACGGCGCCCCGGGTCTCCCGGGGCGCTCCGCATGCAAAGGAGCGCATTGTCATGACATCCACACCGCTACTGGGCGTCCTCTGCTGGGAGGAGGGCGCGTCCCCCAGGGGGCTGCAGCAGCTTGAATCCCTGAAGGGCAACAGCACCAACCCGGCGACCTATCCCTTTCCGGTGCGCTTTGCGCACGTGCCGGGGGCCAATCTGGACACCATCCTCCGAAACCCCGACCGGGCGGTCCACCGGCGCATGATCGACACCGCCGGCGAGCTGGTCCGGGAGGGGGTGCGCTTCCTCACCACCAGCTGCGGCTTCAATGTCCTGCTGCAGGGGGAGCTGGCCCGCGCCGTGCCGGTGCCGGCGGCCACGTCGAGCCTGCTGCAGGCGCCCGCCGCGACCCGCCTCTGCGGCGGCAGCGTGGCCGTCATCACCGCCCACGGCCCTTCGCTGACGGGGGAACACCTCCGGGCCGCCGGCATCACCGACGAGGTGGACCACCACGTCCACGGGATGGAGCGCTGCCCGGAGTGGAACACCATCTTCACCGCGCCGGACCGGGAGATCGATCTGGATGTGGTGGGCGGCGAGGTGGTCGCGGTGGCCCGTTCCGCAATGGAGACACACCCCCACACCGGCGCCTTCGTCCTGGAGTGCACGGACCTGCCGCCCTTCGCGGAGCGGATCCGTGCGGCCACGGGCCTGCCGGTCTTCGACTACACCACGATGGTGCGTTCCATCGCCGACGCGCTGGGGATCGCCGCAACGGATCGCTGAAGGACCGGTCGCCAAGACGGGAACCGGCGAAGCCGGTTGAGCGACGACAGCGCAATCAGACAAGAGGGCAGAGATCGGAGGGAACCACCCATCCCGCACCGATACCCTGCAAGGGAGGGAACAAGATGAAACGGATCCTCGTACTCGGCGCGGGGCGCGTGGCGGCGCCCTGCGTGGACTACCTGGCCAGACAGAAGGGGCTGACGGTGACCGTGGCGGACATCTCGGCGGAGAATCTGGCCGCCGTCACAGCCGGCACCGGCGCCGACAGCCTGCAGCGGGACGCCGGCGGCGATCCCGGCGGCCTCCTCGACGAGGTGCGCCCCGACATTGTGGTGAACCTCCTGCCGCCGGAGCTCATGGCCCCCTACGCCAGGGCCTGCTGCGACCGGGGCGTCCACCTGGTGCATCCCGCCTATCTGGACGACGACACCCGCTCCATGGCGGAGGAGATCAAGGGCAAAGGCCTGGTCTTCGTCACCGAACTGGGCCTGGACCCGGGGATCGACCACATGTCCGCCGCCCGGACCATCGACACCATCCACGGCGAAGGCGGACAGGTGGAGCGCTTCCTCTCGGTCTGCGGAGCGCTCCCCGCACCGGAGGCCAACACCAACCCCTGGGGCTACAAGCTCTCCTGGGCCCCGGCGAGCCTGGTGGGCGCCAGCAAGCGGACCGCCCGGGTGCTGCTGGACGGCGCGGAGCACCGCTGGCCCGACGGGGAGACCTTCGAGCACGTGATGCTGCAGGAGGTCCCCGGACTGGGGGTCTTCGAGCTCTACGCCAACGCCGACTCCATCCCCTACATCGAGGCCTACGGCATCCCCGAGGTGCGCACCATCCTCCGGGGGACCCTGCGCTACCCCGGCTGGTGCGAGACGATCTGCGCCATGAACAGCCTGGGCCTCTTCGACGAGACCACCATGGACCTGTCGGGGCTGACCTACAGAGGCTTTCTGGCCTCCCTGCTGGGTGTCGCCGAAGACCAGGCGCAAGCCGAGCTCCGCCGTCGGCTGGGGCTCAAGCCCTACGCGGCGGTGCTCCTGCGGCTGCAGTGGCTGGGCCTGGTCGACGACCGGCCGCTTCGCGCGGGGCTCTCCACGCCGCGGGATGTGGTGGCATCACTCTTTGCCGAGAAGCTGGTCTACCGGAAGGGCGAACGCGACCTGGTGGTCCTGATGGACGAGTTCACCGCCTTCTTCCCGAACACAGGGGAACGGGAGCGCTTCCGCTCGCTGCTGACAGACAGCGGCACGGTGGGCGAGGCCACCTCCATCGCCCGCACCACCGGCATCCCCCCGGCCATCGCCGCCCGGTTCATCGCCGAAGGGCGGATCGCCACGCCGGGGCTCCACATGCCCACCCTGCCGGAGATCTACACACCCGTCCTGGCCGAGCTGGAGCGTGAGGGCATCGCCCTCGCCGAGGAGCGCCACCGGCTCTCCTGACCACACAACGAGAGAACCTCCCTTTGCGCCACACACCACACAGAGCCCGGCCCTTTCGGGGCCGGGCTTGCCTGTGTCTGAAGGGCGGCAACCTGTTCCGCCGGCAGCGGGAGACGGCAGGCCTGTCTGATCCCGGGTCTTCCGCCGCAGCAGATGGTAGAATGTGGAGCGAAGGAGTGGCGCTGCGCTGCAGCGCCACCGCAACAAGGGGGTATCTGTTGTGCGAAACTGTTGGCTGAACCGCTGCAGCACCTGTATCGCAACATTCGTCACGGTGCTGGCGCTTGTCTCCTGTACGGCAGGAACAGCCGCCGCCGTGCCGGGGGATCCCTTCTCCCGGGACCACACCATCCTGAAGCATCCCGACCTGATCGCCCTGCTGGAGGTGAGCGAGAGCGCAACCACAGGATTGCAGGCGGACTACGTCTCCCCGGACCGCCAGGGCGGGAGCCTGACCCCGCAGTGGCGCGCGTCCCTCACTCCCGGCACGCCTGTGGAAGCGCGGGACGGCCTCGCCGCCGCCGTGGGGACCCGCTCGCCGGACCACCCCATGATCGCCGCAGGGATGGCCTATATGCAGGAGGAGGCCGGCACAATCCACTTCCACCTCACCACCTACCATCTGGACGCGGAGAACAAAGAGATCACCCTGGCTCAGGACTACAACTCCGGGATCAATACGGCCACCCTGGCGGCGTTCTTCCACCAGGACAAAAGCATCTCCGCCTGCGACTGGACCGGCGACGGCACATCGGACTACGCCTGCGCCGTCTACGCGAACAGCGACAGAAAGGATATGGGCTACTTCATCATGACGGCCGACGGCGACCCCGCCACGCCGAACCACGTCATCACCACGGCCATCAGCAGCAGCCAGTCGGTGGGCGCCACCCAGGCCTGCCTCGACACGGCCCTTCTGGACGTCACCGACGACGGCCGGAAGGAGCTGCTGGTGCTGGCCAAGGAACAGGACGGCCACTACAACCTCCGGGCCTTCCAGGTGGAAAGCGACCTCACCTGCAAACCCCTGGAGGGCGACCCCTACACCGTGGCCCGCTACGACCCCGATGACTGGACCAACTCCTGCGCCCTCAGCCCGGGGGACAGCGACGGCGACGGAACGAAGGAGCTCGTCGCAGGATACACCACCGGCGACGGCGGAACGGCCCGCCTGAAGGTGCTGGAACCCGCCGACCAGCAGGACGGCGTTGCCTGGACCAGCCGCTGCAAGGGGCAGATCACACCCGGTGACGGCATGGAGGACAGCCACTTCCCCATGAGGGTCTGCGACCTCAACGGCGACGGCCGGGAGGAGTTCGTCTTCGCCGCAGCCGGCCCGTCGCTGCATATCGCGGGCGTCGGCAGCGACGGCTCCTCCATTGTGGAGCTGGCCGACAGGGATGTGCCGGACCCCGGGACGTCCTGGAGGGGGCTCGCCCTGGCCACAGGGGCCTTCACCCTGGGCTTTACGCCCTGGAACCCCGAAAGCCCCCCGCAGCAGATCGCCCTCTACGCGGCGAAACAGGTCAACCAGCCTTCCGATGGCAGGCTCTGGCTCTACGAACCGACTCTGGACGAACAGGGCGGCATCACCGGTGTGGACGAGCTCTCGGAAGAGCGCTGGAAGAGCGCCTATGACTACGGGGTACTCCTGCCGGGCGACTTCGCCGGCGACGCCCTGCGGCTCGGACCGCCCACCAAGATCACCGTGGAAAACCACATCACCCCGCTGGTGGTGATGCGGGAGCCGCCCAAGCACCTGGACTACACCCGTTCCCTGGACGCCGCCGGCTGGGACAAATGCAACATCACCCGCTCCACCTTCTACTACACCCAGTTCCTTGACAAACAGACCAGCGAAAAGATCGTCACCACCAGGCAGCAGACCTCGAACAGCTTCGGCCGCACCTTCTCCTCCACCCAGCAGGGGAGCCTCAACCTGGGCGTGGCCGAGGTCTCCGCCAAAGCGAAGGAGTCCTTCGGCAAGAGCTGGAGCTCCCGGTCATCCAGCTACCACCGAAGCTACGACGAAACGACCACCCAGATATCGGCCAGGACCACCAAGGGGGACATGGTCTCCTACCGCTGCCAGGATATGGACATCTACCGCTACCCGGTGATCGGCGACACAGGCTCACCAGGGCAGACCTACTATCAGGTGGTCATCCCCGAACCGACGCGGACCCACATCGCCACCGGCCGGGACCTCACCTGGTACCAGCCCCCCCATATCCCCGGCAACCTGCTCACCTACCCCTGGAAGAAGGAGCTCCCGGGGACCGACCCGCAAAGCGCCGACCTGCTGGGCGGCGACACCACCTACGAGCTGGGCAACGCCGTCACCTGGGACGTCTCCTGGACCCACTCGGTGGCCTCCGGCGACACAACCCGGACGTCGGTGGAAAACAGCAACACCGAGAGCTTCTCCACCACCCTGAAAGGAAAGGGCGAATACCTCTCGGGCGAACTGAAAGCGGGCGTCACCTTCACCCACGACCACTGCTCGGCACAGAGCACCTCCAACCGCAACAGCATCACCGAGACCAGCGGTTTCACCGTGGCGCTGCCCTCCTTCCCGGGGAGCGAGCTCTACGCCTACGACGTGACGCCCCTGGTCTACAGCACCGACATGGGCAACCTCGCCGCCACCTACCTGGCGGACATCACGGCCAGAAAACCGCAGTGGTGGATCAGACGCTACGGCGGCGCGCCCAACCCCGCCCTGGGGCTGCCCCACCAGTGGTACCTCTACAAATTCTCCAAACCCACCGAGGAGGATGAATGGCGGTGGAACGCCACGGGCGCCGACCGCGACCGGCTGCAGGGGATGTTCTTCCTCGACAGCACCGGGAAGAAGCGGGGACACGCCCTCAACAAGGACGCAACAGGCATGGACAAGCCGGTGCGGATCCGCTGCCGCATCTACAACCTGGCCGTGCAGAACGCCGGAACCGACGTGAGCCTCACCGACCTGCCGGTGCGGTTTTCCCTCTCCGGCGACCACCTCCGCGGCGGCGCCCAGACCATCGGCACCGACCATGTGGATATCGCCCCCTACGGCAACGCCGAGGCCGCCAACTGGAGCTGGGCGGAGGTCAACTGGGCCCTCGCGGACGTCCCCGAGGGCAGCTACCGCATCCTGGTGGAGGCGGACCCCGACGACACCATCACGGAGCTCCCCCACCACGACAACGGCGACCTGTACAGCGACAACCGGGGGTGGTTCGAGGTCTACGTCCACGAGGGCGCCGGCAACCCGGGGACGGCGGCGCACTCGCTGCACGAGCTGGACGGCGCACTGGAAGTCTCCCCGGACCGGGTGGACCCCGGCGGGGCCGTCACCATCGAGGCGGACATCCACAACCCGGGGAGCCACAGCGCCACCCGCGTCTTCGTGGCCTTTGCCGAGGGAACGACCGGCGACACCATCGCCCACAGGCTGATCCCCGGGATCGCCCCGGGCGACACCCACCACCTGACGGTGCGGCACTTCCCCGCCGGCGCGGGGCGCCACAGCGTCACCATGGCGATCGACGATTCGGAGCACGAGCTCGCCGAGGTCAGCGCCTCCTACCGCGTGGGGACCGACCCGGAAGGAGGCTGCACCACGGGGGACTCCCCCTGGGCGCTGCTTGTGCTGCTCCCCGGCGTGATCCTGCCGGCGGCGCTGCGGAAGCGGTAGGGCTTCGGAGGCACCTCTCTCCTCTCAGCGGTGCTTGTACTGCCGCACATTCCCGGCTTTCCACAGAAGTTGAGGATGATTCGCGGTATTCTGCCGGAGCCTGGCATCGCTGGTGAGGAGTGAAGGAACAATCTGTCCTTCATCGTTAATGCGGGTCAGAAAAGCTCGTTCGCCTGGGGCAAGGGGCAGCAAAATCGACAATGCCTTTCGACACTGATTGACAAGGCGGTTGCTGTAGTCAACGGGCTTCTCTTTTGCTTCAGGGATGCTCTGTCTGAGTGTTGGGCGCAGCTGGCTCGCCACATCGGCATGGTTGCACACTATATCGTTGGTTGTTACGTTTCGCCAATCCTGACGGACCATTGCACCATATACCACGAAGGCAAAACGCAAACATGATATATCAAAATGCTGACCAGCGAAAATGCGCCAGCTATCGAAGAGATCTCTTGCCTTGCTGCGAGCGAGTAATGCGACCAGTTTCCCTGCAGCGAGTTCATGGAAGTCCAAAACAGGGAATACTATGGACAGCGGTCCCACAGGAAATGAGGAGCGTTCCACAACAGGCCAGAGGGGAATCCGAAACATGTAATTCAGGTCTACCTCGAGATTACCAGTGTACCCAAAGACACTACTGTATCGCAGCGACCATTTCCCACCGGCATGCTTGCCTCGGGGCTGTTGGCGAACGCGCATATGTTCGCGGGAAGCGATCTGATACAAAGCACGTTCGATAGACGGCCGTTCTTCCGCCATCCGTGTCGGCGAGGCAGACCCAATGTAATTCAGATCGATATCCACCGAGAGTCTTGGGATATCAAAAATAAAAAGATTTAATGCAGTTCCGCCTTTGAGGGCAAGCTTGTCGCGGAGAAAGGGGTGCTCTTGGATAGCAACGAGAAGGCCCAATAACCTTACAACTTTTTCCAGGGTTTTTGCCTCAAAAGACATACTAAAAGCAACGGAATTCAAGTCATCCTTTGACATCATCATAGAATTTGCTCCCAGAGCTGCGTCGCCACCTCTTCCGGCACCATGAGATTCCACCGTGGTACATACCGGCCGGATCTCCTCCGACTTCGGTCAAGATAATGCACGCTTTTCGGCCGCATTTTCTCCAGCTCCCGGAGGTACGCCTCGCCGACCATCAACCGTTCGCGGTTCCGCTCGAGGTAGAATCCCACCTTGGCCGCTGTCGTCGCATTTTCGAGCAGTGCGACGTATGCCACTATCCTGTCGAGCTTGAAATAGTCGACAAAGTCGAGCGATCTCCACAGCTCTTCCCACCCTCCTGCCAAGTCGGGGCGGGTAAAGCAATCCACAATGGTACGTTCAAGACTCGTCACGGGGATATCCAGATCCCGATGATAGTTCGTCTCGACCTCTGCCTGTTCGCTATCTTTGCGTCGCAGAACCGCCGGGAAACGCACACCCCGAAAGCGATTGTTCCGGAACTCGAAGGCTCTGGAAGGTTCCTTCGCCGAAAAGAGAAAGCAATGCCAAACAGAATAGGCCCAGCCGTGGAGTTCAAGGGCCGTATGATGGGAAAGGACGGCGTCCTCTTCAGCCTTCGCCGCGATCTGAAATGGATCAACCAGATAGTGTTCAGGCGAAACCCCTCGGGGCACGACTGCGTACAAGCCCCGGCGCACCTGCAACAGCCGCCCAGTTCTTCGATGGTAGCCCAGGAGTGCTTCAACCCTTCTGGACCCGCTTTCCGTATCGATTTCCAGATAATCCATAAGCTCCTTTTTCCGGAAAACGGGATGTGACCTGAAAAATGCCTCATATCTCATGGGAACGCACCCTTTGACAACGATGTCAGTAATCCACAACTATGTTATGGGTTACGGCCGGTATTGTCAAACAGGGCACGTCCTCTCTCTGACGGGGACAGCATAACGGGACCGGATCCGCCCGTCTTCGTCATCAGCTCAGTCTCCGCAGCGGCCCTCAGGGAAGAGAGGGCCCCACGGACCTCAGGTTGAGCACCCCATGTCTGTGGTAGTATGGCAGTGTGGGTTTTCGAGGGAAGGGCGGATTCTCCACCAGCGATCCGCCTTCAGTCAGCGGAGAGAGCCGGGAAAGGAGCGATACCATGGAATATCTGGCGGTCATTGCGGGCGGCGCAGTGGTGATCGGGATCATCATGATGCTGGCGCGGCGCCACGACAGGAAGATGGCCCAAAGCCCCTACGGGCGCTACCGCAAGGTGGACAGAGGCTACCACGACGACGGCCCGGACATCGACCTGGACGACTAGAGGGCAACCGAAGGATACCGGTCGGCGGGGGCCACCTGCTGGTAGCCCGAGGAACTGCCGCGGCGACACAACAACGAGCCGCCGGGGACCGGTGCGCCCGATGCCGATTTCTATGCGGTCAACCGGCGGCACCCTCTCGTATCCAGGTAACAGAGAAAGCGGGCCTCCGCCGGAGAGAGCTGGGACTCCTTCTTTCCAAAGATAGCCGGGTCGAACTCGTCCCGGAAATCCATGGCGATACGCTTCTTCCCCGCCTCGACGGCCTGCTCCCGGGCCACCCGCCATGCCCGAAGCTCCCGGCGCAGATCGTCGATAAGCTTGTCCGGCGGGGCATCGGCATAGGTGGCGGCAATATCTTCAACAATGTCCAGCTCGGCATCAGAGAAGTAGTCCAGGTCGGGTTCTACGTTCTCCCGCACCTCCAGGCAGCCTGCCCCGGCGGGGACGAAACGGAAATAGACACCCTCCAGCCCAAACCGTTCGTCGTAGAGATCGACGGGCACGGCGCCCATCTCGACGGCGTCGTATTCCAAACCGAGGGAGGGGACGCCATATCGCTTCAAAAACCGAAAATCCAGCAGCGCCAGCGCGTTGTACAGCCATGTCTGCCTGGGGCAGGAACCGCTTCGTCTGGCGTGGGCCCTCGCGAACAGGGCCACGGCGTTGCCGATCTTCTCCTTCTGGAATGGGATCATCGCTCTCTCCCCCTCATCGCAGCACAAAGGCACATCATCCAACGGCCCCTCCGACCACAACCGCACGCTACACCGACGTATCAACGGAATGCCTGCACGGTTCACTGCCATTATACACGCAACCCCGCGCTGAAAAGGCGCTGTCACCGACCACCGCGGGGTTGCGTTATCCCTTTCGTTTCGGGTGTACGGCGATCACGGCCAGGGCCGGGGGCAGGTTGCCGCACCCTGGGCAGACCCACCCCAGAGGCCGCGATCACCGGATCCCCGGGATCCCTGATGTCCAGCAAAAGCGCGCCCGAGACACCCCGCCGACATTGGGCGGTCATCCCCTTGCGGGGAGGGTCAACAGAGGGTCGCGCTGCCGGGCGCTACGCCTCCTCCAGGCCGACCCGTTCCCGGATGGCGCTCCAGGCGGCCTCCAGGGGTTCCCGCAGCTGGTCCAGGGGGATCCTGCGGTCGGCCAGCTCCTCGGCGGCGCGGCGGTTGAAGGGCAGTTCGCCGAAGATGGCGAAGCCCTCCTCGCGGCAGGCGTCGCGCATTCTCTGGGCCTGCTCGGGCGCCAGATCGGTCTTGTTGATCACCACGCCGATGGGCACTTTGAAGCGGCTGGTGACCTCGCTGAGGCGCTTGAGGTCGTGCCAGCCCGAGGGGGTGGGTTCGGTGACCACCACGGCCAGGTCCACGCCGGTCATGGCGGAGATGGCCGGGCAGGCCAGCCCAGGCGGTCCGTCCACCAGCAGCAGGCCGTAGCCCTTCTCCTCGGCCTCCCTCCGGGCGTCGGCGCGGAGCTGGGCCACCAGCATCCCGGAGTTCTCGCCCCCCGGATTGAGCCGGGCGTGCCACATGGGTCCGTAGGGGGTGACGCCGTGGTAGACCCGCCCCTTCTCCACCTTGTCCATGGTGATGCAGTTGGGGACGGGGCAGACCATGGTGCAGGCGGCGCAGCCTTCGCAGAAACCCGTATCCACCCGGGCGACGTTGTTCTCGAAGGCGATGGCGTCGAACCGGCAGGTCCGCAGGCAGCGGCCGCAGCCGATGCACTTGGACTGGTCCACCATGGCCACGTCCATGCCGTGGAAGGGTTCGTCGCTGTCGTTCTCCGGGTGCAGGGGGATCCAGAGGTTCGGCGCGTCCACGTCGGTATCGGCGATCACCGCCTTGCCCCCGGCCATGGCGGCCAGACAGGAGGTCAGCGTGGTCTTGCCCGTTCCCCCCTTGCCGCTGAGGACGACGATCTCCTTAACACTCATGCGATACCACCCCGCTCTTTCAGCTCGGCGATGACGCCGTCGATCACCTTCCGCCACCCCTCGTCCACCTGGTAGGGCGGAACGCCGCGGGCGTAGGCGGCGGCCACCTCGCGGGAGAAGGGCAGCTCGCCCAGCACGGGCGCGCCGAAGCGCTCCGCCAGGGCGCCGATGTCGGCGCGGCCCATGTCGCTGCGGTTCACCACCACGCCGGCGGGTGTTCCCAGGTCGGCGGCCACCTGGAGGGCCATGGTCAGGTCGGCCTCGCCGAAGGGCGTGGGCTCGGTGACCATCACGGCGTAGTCCACCTGGCTCAGGACGGCCACCACGGAGCAGGCCGTGCCGGGCGGCGAATCGATGATCTCCACGCCTTCGCGGCTTGTGCTGTCCAGCAGCTCTTCGATAACGGGCACGGCATTCATCTCGCCGGTGTTGAGCCGGCCCTCCACAATCTGACCGCCTTCAATCCTGTAGCGCCGGAGCTCCCCCACCGGACGGGGGTACTCGGTGATCGCCCCGGTGGGGCAGACCATGGCGCAGACCCCGCAGGCGTGGCAGAGTTCGTCGGTCACGATGGCGGGCTTATCGCCAAAGACATTGATCGCCCCGAAGCGGCACTCCTCGGCGCATCTCCCGCAGGAGGTGCACTTCTCGGGGTCCACGCCGGGCACATCCACGTTCACGAGGCTGCTTTCCAGCGGTGTTCCTTCCAGA
The DNA here is from genome assembly GCA_021736445.1 of Synergistales bacterium. Taxonomy (NCBI): domain Bacteria; kingdom Thermotogati; phylum Synergistota; class Synergistia; order Synergistales; species Synergistales bacterium. The sequence goes on from JAIPGA010000066.1 coordinate 13,494, forward strand.
ATCAGGGCGAGGTTGGGCTCCTCCACGTCGGCGTCGAGCCCCGTCGCCCCCTTCCAGGCCGAGAGCAGCGAGGCGGTGACACAGGTCTTGCCCGTTCCTCCCTTGCCGCTCGCAACGGCTATTCGCATGGTTTCATCCACTCCGTTTCCTCATGCTAGTGTTCGTGGCCGGTCTCCCCGTGGCTGCAGGAACTCTCCCCGCAGACGATCCGGCCCGCGGCCGCCGCCTCGACGGCCTCCTCCACGGTTCCGCCGACACCCACGAAGGTTTCGATCCCCAGCTGCTCGAAGACCGCGCAGGCCTTCCGGCCCATACCGCGGGCCAGCACCCACTGCGCCCCCTCGTCGCTGAGCCATCGGGGGATGGCGCCCGGCGCGTGGCCTGGGTTCTCTTCCTTCCAGGTGGAGACCACCCTGCCTTCCTCGATATCGGCAAACACATAGTAGGGCGCCCTGCCGAAGTGAGCGGCCACCTCTCCGTTCTCTGCTGCGATCGCGACACGCATGTCGTTTCCCCCTTCGATGTGGTCTTCGTTCTCGCGCGGATACGCGGCCCCTATCTTACCAAGAAAAACGGGGGAGTCGCCTCCCCCGCATCCTATGCGCCCATACTCCACGGTGTTTCCCGCAGCGGTGCGCGGCTATTCCTCTGTATCGAGCTCCTCCAGACGCTTTTGCACGGCGTCCATCTGCTGCTGCATGGCCTTGAGCTCCTGCTGGAGCATGGCGCGCTCGTCCTGGGCGCTCGGCGGCTGCGGCTGCGGCGGATAGCCGCCGTATGCATAGGGACCCGGCGCAGGCGCCGGTCCGGCGGGTGCGCCCCAGCGCATCCCCCAGCGCGGACCACCGCCCCAGCCCCATCCGGGGCCGCGGCCGCCCCCGCGGAATCCGCGTCCGCCCCAGGGGTTCGTGAACCCCGGAGCGCCGTTCCCCGCGCAGTATCCTGCAGCGCGTCCTGTCATCGGGCCGTATCCGGCCGGTCCGGTACGATCTCCACCTGGCATGTCGATTCCCCCTTTATTGAGAATGCCTCTCAATAAGAAGAATACATCGGCCGAAGGGGTTTGTCAAGAACCTGGAGGGATCCTCGATCCGCAGGTTGGCGAGTTTTCGCTTCCCCGAGAGGCCGCCGGAGCGTTTTTTCGGGCGCCGGGCCTCTGGAGACGTCTCCCTCGCCGTATTGTGACTACAATTCCGCTACCACGCACCTTCTCAGCTCAAGTC